>JAVBRE010000227.1:0-14892 GCA_031548325.1 Desulfovibrionaceae bacterium | reverse complement strand
GGTGGGGCCGGTTTTCCGCGTTGGGGGGGGGGCCGGGGTCCGGCGCCCCCGCCCGGGGCCCGGGCGGAGCCCTGCCTATCTTAAGAAGGAAGCGGCATGAACTGTCTCTGCAAAAAAATTAAAGGGCTATGGAGCCTGGTGGTAGGCTTGTTCATCACGGGCAAATATTTTTGCTCGCCCAGCCTGACCACCTTCTACCCCCGCCAGACCGTGGCGCCCGAGGCCGAAGCCTCCTTTCGCGGTCCCATCGAGCTGGTGGGCCTGCCCAAAGACCCGTCCACGCCGAAATGCATCAGCTGCATGCTCTGCGTGCAGGCCTGTCCCAGCGGCTGCATCCACGTGAAGCGGTCCCCGGCACCGGTCATGACGCCCGAAGAGCAGAAAGCCTTTGACGAAGCCGCCGCCCGGGGCGAAAACCCAAAAAAGCCGGCGGCTCCCAAAAACCCGGCCGAGTGGCATTACGATTTCACGCTCTGTTCGCTCTGCGCCTGCTGCGTGGAAGCCTGCCCCGTGGATTCCATCGCTTTTTCCCACGAACTGTATCTGTCCGGCACCCGGCGCGAGGATTTCCACATGGATCTGCTGGCCCGGCTGAAGCGCACTTCCGCCAAGGCAGCCGCGAAGAAAGCTGCGGAGCCCAAGGCCAACCCGGCTCAGCCCGCTGAAGCAAACGCCCCCGCAAAGGAGGCCCAGGCATGATCATTCTCGCCTATCTGGCTTACGGAGCCTATCTGACCATCATCATCGGCGGCGCGGCCATGGCCGTCTTGTCCACCAGCCTGGTCCGGGCCCTGGTCGGACTGATCGCCACCCTGCTCGGGGTGGCGGGCATGTACCTGCTGCTGCAAAGCCCCTTTCTGGCCTTCATGCAGTTGCTCATATACGTGGGCGCGGTCTGCGTGCTGATCTTCTTCGCCCTGATGCTGGCCGACGCCCAGGCCGGCGGGGACGAAGCAGCCCCCTCGACCATGCCCAAATTTTTGCGCGCGGTGCTGGCCGGGGTTTTGCCCCTGGCCCTGCTCACCCCGCCCATTTTCGCCCATCCGGCGTCCACGAAAATGATCCCGGCCACGGTGACCCTGGCCGAGATCGGCAAAACCCTAATGGAAGAATACCTGCTGCCTTTTGAGCTGATTTCGATCATTCTGCTCGTCTCCATGGCCGGCGGCGTGTTCCTGGCCTGGGACAGGAGGAAAAAGTGATGCCGGTGTTGCCCGCTCCCCTTGCCCTGTACCATTTTGCGGCCATCGTGCTGCTGGGTTTCGGCCTTTTCGGCCTGACCCGCCGCCGCACCCTGGTCGGCATGCTGATTTCCGTCGAACTGATGCTCAACGGCGCGGGTCTGTCCATTGCCGCGGCCGCCCAGCTGACGGGCGGCAACGCCGCCATGGGTCAGGCAGCTACCTTGCTGGTCATGGGTCTGGCCGCCGCCGAAGCCACTCTGGTGCTGGCCATGATCATCGTCGTGTACCGCCGTTTCGGCTCCACCCGCGTAGCTGACCTGAATACCTTGCAGGAGTAGTTTCAATGACTGTTGAAAGCATCCGTCCGCTCCTGCCGCTTCTGGTGACGCTCATCGCGCCTTTCGCCATCCTGGCGGCCAAAGGCGACGAAAACCACCGCGAAGGGGTGTCCTTCGTCGCGGCCGCCGTGACCTTCGTTTCGGTCCTGGCCATGGTCCCGGCGGTCATCGGCGGCACCATTCTCGACTGTACGCTCTTCACCCTGCTGCCCGGCATCAAGGTCAGGTTCGCGGTGGACGGCCTCGGCATCATCTTCGCCCTGATCGCCACCTTTCTCTGGTTTCTGGCCACCAGCTACAACGTCGGGTACATGCGCAGCCTGAAAGAACACGCCCAGACCCGTTATTACTTCTGCTTCGGCATAGCCATTTTCGGGGCCGTGGGTGTGGCGTTCGCGGCCAACGTCTTCACCCTGTATCTCTTTTACGAGGTGATCACGGTCTTTACCTATCCCTTGGTGGCCCACCATCAGGACGAAGAAGGCTTTTCCGGCGCGCGCAAATACCTGGTCTACCTGATGGGCACCTCAAAGCTCTTCCTGCTGCCCGCCATGGTCCTGACCTACGTGCTTTGCGGCACTCTGGACATGAGTCTGGGCGGCATCGTGGACGGCATGTTCCCGGCCGAGGTCGTGCGACAGCACCCGAACCTGGTGCGCATCACCTATGTGCTGTATATCTGCGGCCTGGCCAAGGCCGCGCTGATGCCCTTTCATAACTGGCTGCCCTCGGCCATGGTCGCGCCCACGCCGGTTTCCGCCTTGCTGCACGCCGTGGCGGTGGTCAAGGCCGGGGTCTTTTCCGTGAGCCGCATCATCCTGTCCGGCTTCGGCATACAGACCATGGACACGCTCTTTCTCGGGGTGCCCACGGCCTATCTCGCGGCCCTGACCATCGTGGCCGCATCGCTCATCGCCCTGACCAAGGACGACATCAAGGCGAGGCTCGCCTATTCGACGGTCAGCCAGCTTTCCTACGTGATCATCGGGGTGGCTCTTTTGACCCCCTCGGCCGTGCAGGGCGGGCTGATGCACATCCCCCACCACGCCTTTTCCAAAATCACGCTGTTCTTCGGCGCCGGGGCCATCTACGTGGCCACGCACATCAAAAAGATAAGCGAAATGAACGGGCTGGGCCGCCGCATGCCCTGGACGTTCGGGGCCTTCGCCCTGGCCTCTCTCTCCATGATCGGCATGCCGCCGGTCTGCGGTTTCGTTTCCAAATGGTATCTGGTCAACGGCGCGCTGGAGGCTCACCAGACCATATTGCTGGTGGCGCTGCTGCTCTCCACCCTGCTCAACGCCGGGTACTTCGTGCCCATCTTTTACCGGGCCTTCTTTCTGGCCCCGAATCCCGGCGCGAACATCGAACAATATGCCGAAGCGCCCAAAACCATGGTCATACCGCTATGCATCACCGGGGGCATTTCACTGCTGCTGGGTTTCTTCCCCGGTATTTTTCAGACCTTTGTCCAGGCCTTCGGGCATTTTTAGGAGGCACGCATGGATCTCGGAACCCTCCTCCGGGCGCTCATCCAGCGCCGCGCCGAATGCTTGAAAGGGTTTTTCGGCCTGCTGGCCTTTTTCGTGGTTCTGAACCTGATCGTCAGACCGCATGAACCCCACTTCGGCCTGGACGCCTATCCGGGCTTCTGGGCTCTGTTCGGGCTCGGGGTGGGCTGGGTCATGGTCATGGTCATGAAACGCGTCGTACAGCCCCTCATCGTGCGCAAAGAGGACTATTATGGCGACATCTAGCTTTTTCTTTCATCCGGCCATAGGCTTTCTGGCCCTGGCGCTGGTTCTGCCCTTTCTGCGGGGCTCGTCCTGGCGCTATCTGCTTCTGCTGCCGCCCATCGTCGCCATTCTGGCCGTGTTCGGCATGAGTCCCGGGGACCATCTGACCCTCTCCTGGCTGGGCCAGACCCTGCACCTGGGCAGGGTGGACAAACTGTCGCTGATCTTTGCCCAGGTTTTCGCCGTCATGAGCCTTGCCGGCATGTTCTACGCCATGCACGTCACGGACAAACTGCAACACCTGATGGCCTCGCTATACGTGGCGGGCGGTTTCGGCTGCGTGTTCGCCGGAGACTACATCACCCTCTTCGCCTTCTGGGAACTGATGAGCATCGGTTCCGCCTTTCTGGTCTTCTGCAACCGGACCCGCGAATCGGTGCTGGCGGCCTTCCGCTACTTTCTGTACCACACCGCCGGGGGCCTCTTTCTGCTGGCCGGGCTGCTGCTGCGCTACAAGGCGCTGGGCACCTGGGAATTTACCGCCGCCGGGCCGGACGCCGGAGAACTATACAACTGGCTCATCCTCACCGGCTTTTGCGTGAACGCGGCCGTGGTGCCCCTGCACGCCTGGCTGCCCGACGCGTACCCGCGCGGCACGGTCACGGGTTCGGTGTTCATGTGCGCTTTCACTACCAAGACGGCCGTGTACGTGCTGGCCCGCGGTTTCGCGGGCTGGGAAATTCTGGCGATCATGGGCACGGTGATGGCCGTTTACGGCGTCTTGTACGCCTGCATCGAGAACAACGCCCGGCGCATCCTGTCCTACCACATCGTGTCCCAGGTGGGGTACATGGTGGCGGGCATCGGGGTGGGCACGGCCATGACCCTGAACGGGGCTTGCGCCCACGCGTCTGCCCACATTCTATATAAAGGCCTGCTGTTCATGGGCGCGGGCTGCGTGCTGTACGCCGCGGGCACGGCCAAGCTGGACAAGCTGGGGGGCCTGGCCGCGCGCATGCCCTGGGTCATGGTCCTGTACATGGTGGCGGCCCTTTCCATCTCCGGCATGCCGCTGTTCAACGGATTCATCTCCAAAACCATGACCATCGCGGGGGCCGCCGAAGCCCACCGCACCCTGGTGGCCCTGGGCCTGGAAATCGCGGCCGTCGGCACCTTCATCTCCGTGGGCATCAAGCTGCCCTATTTCGCCTTCTGGGGCGGCAAGGCTCCGGATTTTGAGCGGGAGCTCAAACCCATACCCTGGAATATGTACACGGGCATGGGCATTCTGGCCGCGCTCTGCATTTTGCAGGGCATCGCGCCGTCCATTCTGTATCGCTACCTGCCCTTTGCCGTGGAACACCAGTACGTGCCCTGGACGCTGTGGAACGTCCTGCAGGCCGGGCTGCTGCTGGGCTTTTCCGGCCTGGCCTTCTACCTGCTGCGCAAGGTTATCACCCCGCACGAAGGCCTGAACCTTGATTTCGACATCGTGTACCGCGCCGTGGGCTCTCTGGCCCTGGCGTTCGTCTGCAAGCCCATCGCCTGGATCGACGACCGCTGGACCGAGGCCTACCGCGTTCTCGGCCTGCGCGGCCTGATGGCCGCGGCCTTCGGAGCCTCCGTCTTCGACCGCAAGGGCATCGACGGCGTGCTGGACGGCGGCGCGTTGGGCGTATTGCAGATCGGCCGCTTCGGCGCGAAAGCCCAGAACGGCGATTTGCAGCGCTATCTTGGCCTTACGGTTATCCTGGCTTTGGCCGCCTTTGGGCTGTTCTGGTATCTGAGCTGGTAAGGGAGATCGTTCGTGAATTCATTACCCGTACTGAGCATACTGATCTTTCTGCCCCTGGCGGCCTCGATCCTGCTGCTCTTTTTCAAAGATGAAACCACCGTGCGCAGGGTCACCCTGATCGCATCCGTGCTGGAAATCATCATGGCCCTGCCTTTGATCGGCTTTTCTCCGGACGCGGGCTTTCAGTTTGTGGAACGGACCGCCTGGGTCGCGGACTGGGGCCTGGAATACTATCTGGCCGTAGACGGCATCAGCATTCTGATGATCTGGCTGACGCTTTTCACCCTGCCCATGTGCGTGCTCTGTTCCTGGACCTACATCGGCAAGCGTATCAAAGAATTCCACATCTGCCTGCTGATGATGACCGCGGCCTGCATCGGCGTGTTTTCGGCCATGGACTTCGTGCTCTTCTATGTGTTCTGGGAAGCCATGCTCATCCCCATGTACCTGCTCATCGCGGTCTGGGGCGGGGACCAGCGCAGATACGCCTCCATCAAGTTCTTTCTGTACACCCTGGCCGGGTCGACCCTGCTGCTGGTGGCCATTGTGGCCTTCCGGGTCACGGGCGGCACTTTTGACATTCCCCTGCTGATGACCAAAAGCTTCAGCTTCCGCTTTCAGTTCTGGGCTTTCCTGGCCATGGCGCTGGCTTTTGCGGTGAAAGTGCCCATGTTTCCCTTCCACACATGGCTGCCCGCCGCCCACGTGCAGGCGCCCTCGGCCGGGTCCGTGGTCCTGGCGGCCGTGCTGCTGAAAATGGGGGCCTACGGCTTTCTGCGCTTCTGCCTGCCGCTGACCCCGCTGGCCAGCTCCTATTTCGCGCCGCTGATGATCGGCATCTCCGTGGTTTCCATTCTGTACGGCGGCTTCGTGGCCCTGGGACAGAACGACATCAAAAAGCTGGTGGCCTATTCGTCCGTGGCCCACATGGGTTTTGTGACGCTGGGCATCTTCCTTTTCGAATATCAGGGCGTGCAGGGCGCGATTTTGCAGATGCTGAACCACGGCATCGTCACCGGCGCCCTGTTCATGATGATCGGCACCATTTACGAACGCAGCCACAGCCGCGAGATCTCGGCCAACCAGGGTCTGGGCAAATACCTGCCCGCCTTCATGGGCTTCTGGGGTCTTTTCGCTCTGGCCTCCCTCGGCTTTCCCGGCACCAACGGTTTTGTGGGTGAAATTCTGGTCTTTGCCGCGGCTTTTCGCATCGACCCGGTCATCGGTGGCCTGATCGTGCCCGGCGCGCTGCTGGGCGCGGCCTACATGTTCCGGGTTTCGCTGAAAATGGCCTGGGGCACCCCGGCCAGCCCCGTGGCACTGCACCATGACGGCCACGGAGAAGTCGAGCCTCTGACCGACGCCCACGCGGCCCACGGTCACGGCGAGCATGAGGAACAGGAAAGCGACTGGCCCGACCTGAACAGGCGCGAATGGAGCTATCTGGCCATTCCCGCCGTGCTGGTGCTGGTCATCGGCCTGGCGCCCGGTCCCTTTTTGAAGCTGATCAACCCCTCGGTGGACGGCCTGCTGACCGATTACAACCGCCGCGCCAGCCGGGCCGTCGTCGCCACGGTGGACGGGGCCGCCGCCACGGAATCAGCTGGTCTTGCCGCTTCCGCCATCAGGCTTATCCTGAATCCCGCACAGGTCCTGCCTTTGCCCGACCTGACGAAGCCCGCGCCGGATGTTATTTCCGGGTTGCGCGCACCCGTTCCGGGGCAGGCGCAACCCGCGGCTGAGCCTGTGACCGCGCTTTCCGCGGCAAGCGTCCGGGTTCTGCCTGTTCCCACACTCCCCGGCGCTGCCGGCGCGAAAGGAGAACTCCAGTGAGTCTCGCTCTGCTGCTCGCCCCTGAAGGCATCTTTTTTCTGCTGATCCTGGCGCTGTTCGGCGTCAGCGCGGCCGGCGACCGCTGCCGCTGCCCCGTGACCCGCTGGCTGCCCGCGGCTTCTCTTGTTGTGCTGGCGGTTTCCGCCTTCGGCCTTATGCTGCCGGCGCTGGCCAAAGGCGACCTGTTCAGCGGCAGCTACCGCATCGACCTGCTTTCGCAGTTTTTCAAACTGGCCGTGGCCTTCGGCTTTTGCTTCGTGGCGCTCAACGCCTGCCGCCAGCCCACTCTTGAAGAAAACGACCGGGCCGACTACTTCCTGTTCATGGGCCTGTCCGCCTGGGGCCTGATGCTGCTGGCGTCCGCCGCCGAACTGGTGACCCTGTACATGGCTCTGGAACTTTCGTCATACAGCCTGTATGTGCTCATCCCTCTGCGCGGCAAAACAAAGGAAAGCGCGGAAGCCGGCGCCAAATACATTCTTTTCGGCGCAGCGGCGACGGCCCTCTCCCTCTACGGCCTGTCGCACATTATCGCGGCCCAGCACACCACGTACATCGCAAAGCTGATGCAGGCCGACTGGAGCTTTGCCGCCAACCCCGAAGCGGTCATGGGTCTTGCCCTTTTTCTGTGCGGCATGTTCTACAAACTGGCCCTTTTCCCCTTCCATTTCTGGTGCCCCGACGTGTACCAGGGCGCCAGCAACGAAACAGCGGCCTTTGTGGCCACTCTGCCCAAACTGGGGGCCGTGGTCATTCTTATCCGCCTGGCGGCCTGTCTCAAACCCGGCCTGGAAATCACCAACATCCTGGCTGTGCTGGCGCTCGTCTCCATGACTTTCGGCAACCTCTGCGCCCTGGCCCAGAAGGACATCAAACGCTTGCTGGGCTTTTCTTCCGTGGCCCACGCCGGCTACATCGTGGTCGGGCTGGTGGCCGGCACATCCAAGGGCCTTGCGGCCGCCGCCTTTTACGCCCTGGCTTACGTGATCATGAACCTGCTCTGCTTCTGGGTGGTCAGCCGCGTAGCCATGGACGGACGCAACCTGGAACTGAAGGATCTTAACGGGCTGTACAAAAGGAGCCCCACCCTGGCCTTTGCCCTGGCCGTGGGCGCCTTCGCCCTGGTGGGCCTGCCCCCGACCATCGGGTTCATGGGCAAGCTGTTCCTGCTCAGCGCGGCCTGGAACAACGGCTATAACTGGCTGGTCATCGCCCTGGTGCTGAACAGCGCCATCGCCATCTACTACTACCTGTCCCTGGTACGCCACGCCTACACCGAAGAACAGGCGCCCCAGCCGCTGCCCGACCAGTCCATGTTCGCCAACGCCGGAGCCATGGTGCTGGCCTGCCTGGCCCTGTTGCTGGGCATCGTGCCGGCCTTCGCCTTCAACCTGGCGGTCAGGGCCGGCGAAGCGCTGCTGTAAAGCAGATCAGCCCTCCGGCAGGGGGCCCCGCCCCTGCACCCGTGAAAAGAATCCGTGCGTCATGCGCGGATTCTTTGTTTGGCTAAACGTAACCGTTTTCTTGCATGGCATCGAGGCGGAACGCATGATATGCTCTCTCGTGAGGGCTGGGCATGAAGCTATTCCTTTTTCTGACCTTGCAGCACAAAGTCATTCTCGTGCTGCTTCTGTTCATGAACCTGCCCTTTTTTCTGGCCGGGTACATGGCGAAAGGCATCACTGAAAAAGCTCTGCTGGAAGAAAAGCGGGACAAGCTGCTGGCGCTCGCGAACATTCTGGACGCCCGCCTGGGCAGCGGCGGGTACCGCGCGATTTTTCGGGAACACGGCGCGGACAACGCGCCCCGCGACGTGAAAATCAAGCTCCTGAACCAGGAACTGGGTCCGGCCACGGACGAGGTGGGCAAATCGGCGCCGGGACTGGGTGTGGGTTATTACTCTCGCGATCTGGACGCTATCGTGACCTATGGCCCTTCGGACAAATTCGCTTACGCCGTGGGCCTTTCCATCCCTCCCGATCACCCCGGCCGCATCGTGATGCGCGAAAACCGCCCTCTGGTGGAATCGGGCACCATGGTGCGCGGCGACATCATGAACGCCATGATTCCCATTGACAGGGACGGTGAAGTCATCGGCTACATTTGGTCCAACGAACTGACCACGGACATAGCCATGCAGTTCGGCCGCAGAACCAACAGCATTCTGTTCGTCATGGCCTTTTGCTTCTGCCTGACCTTCTTCGCGGCGGTGCTGCTCTCCCGCCGCACCGTGCGCGATGTGGAACGCATCACCAAAGGCCTGCGCGATCTGCGTTTCGATCTGACCCGCAGAATTCGCGTTTCCGGGGGGGATCTGGGCGAAATCGCGGACAGCATCAACGATATGGCCGCAGATCTGGTCGACGCCCGCACCATGAGCGAAAATCTGATCAGCAGCATGGACAACGGCATGGTCGCCGTGGACACAAAGGGACTGTTGAAGGTCATCAACCCCAGCGCCCAGAAATCCTTCGACCTGACCGCCCGCCGAAGCATCGGCCGCCCCTGCGAAGAGGTCTTCGGCCCCGGCCCCTTTACCGACGCGCTGATGGAAACGTTGCGCAAGGGCATCCTGCATGTACTGCACGAGATCGAATGTCCCCTGCCGGGCGGCTCGGTCATTCTGACCGTCACCTCCTCGCTTCTTCGCAACAGCAACCACGAAGTCATCGGGGCCATGCTGACCTTCAGGGACGTGACCGAAAAGAAACACCTGGAAGAGCAGGTGCAGCGGGCGGACCGCCTGGCCACCCTCGGGGAACTGATGGCCGGCGTGGCGCACGAGATACGCAACCCTCTGACCAGCATCAAGGGTTTTTTACAGTATTTTCAAGGCGCCGACGTCCTGATTGCCAGGGAGACGTACATTCCTCTGATGCTGCGCGAAGTGGACCGCATGAACCGCATCATCGACGCCCTGCTCTTTTTTTCCCGACCCTGCGAAACCCTGCACAGCTCGGTGCGCCTCGCCGATCTACTGCAGGAAACCCTGGTCCTGGTCCGCAATCAGGCCGGGGGCAAAGCTATCGACTTCAGCCTGTCCATACCCGAAAACCTGCCGCGGCTGACGCTTGACGTGGAACAGTTCAAGCAGGTCTTTCTCAACTTGCTGATCAACTCCATGCAGGCCATGTCGGGCAAAGGGACCATCCGTATCTCGGCGCGGCGGCTTCCGAAGCAAAAAGCCGTGGAGCTCTGTTTTGCCGACACAGGACCGGGCATACCGCCGGATAAACGCGAAGACATCTTCGACCCCTTCTACACCACCAAGCAGACAGGCACAGGCCTGGGGCTGGCTGTGGCCCATCGCATCATCACGGCCCAGGGGGGCAGTATAGAAGCCCTTGACGCCCCCGGCGGAGGCGCGCTGATGCGCCTTGTCATTCCCCTGTCGCCCGAAGGAAGCGGAACATGAACAGCAAAGGCACCATCCTTGTGGCGGACGACGAGGAAAGCGTCCGGGCCATGCTCGGTCTGGTCCTGCGGTCCGAGGGCTATGAAGTGCTCGAGGCTGAGGACGGCGATATCGGCGTGGATCTGGCGCTGGCCCGCCAGCCGGACCTGGTGCTGATGGACGTGCGCATGCCGAGAATGGACGGCCTGAGCGCGTACCGTAAACTGCGGGGCCGCTGGCGCGGGGTGTTCATTTTGATGACCGCCTTCGCCACCGTGGGCGACGCGGTCGAAGCCATGAAAGCCGGGGTTTCCGATTACATCATCAAGCCCTTTAACATCGACGAGCTCAAAACCCTGATCGCCCGCTCTTTGCACAACATGCAGCTGGGCAAAGAGTGCGCGCCCGGTCCGGAAAGTTCCGTGCCGCATCTTCTGAACACGGCCACCAACCGCTCTCCGGCCATCCAGGCCTCGCTGTTCGAGGCGGCCAGAGCCGCGCCCACCGACGCCACGGTCCTGATTACCGGCGAGTCCGGCACCGGCAAAGAAGTTTTTGCGGACTACATCCATTTTCACAGTGCCAGGGCCGACGGCCCCTTCATCAAGATGAACTGCGGCGCCCTGTCCGAAAGCCTGCTGGACAGCGAGCTCTTCGGCCACGAGAAGGGCGCCTTCACCAGCGCGGCGAACCGCCGTCTGGGGCGCTTCGAACGCGCGGACAAGGGCACCCTTTTCCTGGACGAAATCGGCGAAATGCCTCAACCCTTGCAGGTAAAGCTGCTGCGCGTGCTGCAAGAGCGCGAATTTGAACGCCTGGGCGGCAGCGAACTCATTCGCACCGACACCCGCATCATCGCGGCCACCAACCGGCCGCCCGAGGAACTGGTCAATTCCGGCCTTCTGCGCCAGGATCTGTATTATCGTCTGGCGGTTGTGGTTCTGGACCTGCCCCCCCTGCGCCGGCGGCAAGAAGATATCATCCCCCTCGCCCGCCTCTTTATGCAGCGCTTTGCCAAGAGCTGCGCCAAACCCATGGACGGCATCGCCCCTGAAAGCGCCGATGCCCTGGCGCGCTATACCTGGCCCGGCAACATCCGCGAGCTGTCCAATGTCATTGAGCGGGCCGTGATCATGACCGAAGGCCGCAGCCTGCGACTTGAAAGCCTGCCTGCCCACGTGGCCAACGCGCCCTTGCCGGGACTTTGCGGCGGACAGCCCCAAGCCTTCGTCTCCGGCCAGAGTCTGCGCGACACCCTGAAAGCCACAGAACGCGAGATGCTGGCTGAAGCGCTCGCCCGCAACAAGGGCAACCGGGCCAAAACCTCCCGGGACCTGGGCATGAGCCGCAGGGCCTTGCAGTACAAAATCGAAGAATACGGGCTGGGCGCTGACAAAGAGTAATTCCTGTTCCATCACATTGCACAACGTCCATATTCTCATGTTGCATCTCTCTGTTTTGCGCAAGAGAAAACATTTTCTATTGCTCTATTGAGAGTTTTCAACATTTTCTCGTGCGACGCGCACATTCTGCGCATATTCTGCGCACAGTGTGCAAAAAGTAGTCGTTTCTTTTCCTTTCTTTGCGCAGCCAAAGGCGAATTACATCGCCGACATCATCAATTTATTATCTATAATCTGTGAAATAAAAGTTTTTTCGTCGCCAATCCGAAGGGCGCCCCGCAAAGCGCGGTCTTGGCATGCGCCTTGCTGATAAAGGCCGGTTTCGACAGCGGCTTTTGTTTGCATCACCCCTTTCGTTCATTCTCTCATTCACCCAAACCGCAATGGAGGCGCCTTATGGCCCAGATGGCACAGAAACAGAACCAGAGCTTCATGGAAAAAATCGGCACCGGCCTGGCTGACTGGAGCGAACGCTGGTTTCCCGATGCTTACGTCTTCGCCGCCATGGCCGTGCTCATCGTGGCTTTGGCCGCGCTGGCCATGGGCCGCACCCCGGTCGAAGTGTCCGTGGACTTCGGCAAATCCTTCTGGGGCCTGGTGCCCTTCACCATGCAGATGGCCTTCGTGGTCATCGGCGGTTATGTGGTGGCCGTGTCGCCCCCCGTGCGCAAACTGATCATCTGGTTGTCCAAGTATCCCAAAAGCCCGAAAGTCGCCGTGGCTTACGTGGGCCTGATGGCTATGCTGGCCTCCCTCATCAGCTGGGGTTTCAGCCTGATTTTCGCGGGCATGATGATGAAAGAAGTCAGCCGCCGGGTGAAGGTCGACTACCGCGCCATGGGAGCGGCCGGCTATCTGGGCCTGGGCAGCATCTGGGCTTTGGGTCTTTCTTCTTCCGCGGCTCTTCTGATGGCCACCAAATCGTCCATTCCGCCCGCCCTGTACAAGATCAGCGGCCTCATCCCACTCAACCAGACCCTGTTCACCTGGCAGAACCTGGCGCTGATCGTCGTCATTCTGGTTCTGTCGGTGTGGATCTGCTACGCTTCCTGCCCCGTGGGCGACAAAGCCAAAACCCTTGAAGACGCCGGCATCAAGCCGCCCGAAGATATCGTGGAAGCCGCCGACAAGCCCACCCGGCCCGGCGAATACGCCGAACATTCCCCCATCCTGACCCTTATCGTCGTGGCCCTTATCGCCATCTACCTGGGCCACACCTTTTACACCAAGGGCGGCCTCGCGGCTCTCGATCTGAACGTATACAACATCATGTTCCTGTGCATCGGCATGCTCTTTCACTGGACGCCCCACAACTTTCTGAAGGCCGTCGCCAAGTCCGTGCCCATGACCGGCGGCGTGCTGATCCAGTTCCCTCTGTACGCGGGCATTTTCGGCATGCTGATGGGTTCGGGCCTGAACGAAGTGCTGGCTCATTTCTTTGTGGCCATATCCACCCAGGACACTCTGCCGGTGGTCGGCGGCATCTACTCCGCCATTCTCGGTCTTTTCCTGCCTTCCGGCGGCGGCAAGTGGGTTGTTGAAGCCCCCTACCTGCTGCAGGCGGCCACGGAACTGAAAGTGAACTTGGCCTGGATGGTGCAGGTGTACAACGCGGCCGAAGCGCTGCCCAACTTCATCAATCCCTTCTGGATGCTGCCGCTTCTGGGCATCGCCGGCGTCAAGGCGCGCGACCTGGCCGGTTTCTCCATTCTGCAGCTTATCCTGCACACGCCCGTCGTGCTGTTCATGCTCTGGCTGCTGGCAGAAACCCTTCCCTATGTGCCGCCTGTGATGTAAAGTCATCGCACCAAGGAGAGAAATATGACAAATATCGTTCTCTGCGCCGGAGCGCGCACACCCATCGGATCATTCGGCGGCTCTCTGACTTCCATGCCGGTCATGGACCTCGGCGCCCTTGTCATCGCGGAAACTCTGAAACGCAACAACGTCGCGCCCGACAAGGTCGACGAAGTCGTCATGGGCTGCATCCTGCCCGCGGGCCTGGGCCAGAACCCGGCCAGGCAGTCCGCGGTGAAAGCCGGCATTCCCGTTGAAGTGCCCAGCCATACCATCAACAAAGCCTGCGGCTCGGGCATCAAGGCCGTGGTTCTGGCCGCCCAGGCCATTATTGCCGGCGACGCCAAAATCGTCGTGGCCGGCGGCATGGAAAGCATGACCAATGCGCCCTATCTGCTGGAAAAGGCTCGCTACGGCTACCGCATGGGCAACGGCGAACTGGTCGACAGCATGATCGGCGACGCCCTGACTGATGCTTTCAACAAGTACCACATGGGCATCACCGCCGAAAACCTGGCGGAGAAGTTCAATATCAGCCGCGAGGAACAGGACGCCTTCGCCTTCGCTTCGCAGCAGAAAGCCGCGGCCGCCATCAAGAGCGGGGCTTTCAAAGAGGAAATCGTGCCCGTGACCATCAAGGGCAAGAAAGGCGACGTGATCTTTGACGCCGACGAGTTCCCCCGCCTGGACATCACCGCCGAAGGCCTGGCGAAACTGCGCCCGGCCTTCAAGAAAGACGGTACCGTGACCGCGGGCAACGCATCGGGCATCAACGACGGCGCGGCCGCCATTCTGGTGACCGACGCGGACACCGCCAAAGCCATGGGCATGAAGCCTCTGGCCCGGCTGCTCTCTTACGCCAGCGCGGGCGTCGACCCGGCCATCATGGGTTACGGCCCTGTGCCGGCTTCTGAAAAAGCCCTGAAAAAAGCCGGCCTGACCATAGGCGACATGGACCTGATCGAAGCCAATGAAGCCTTCGCGGCCCAATCTCTGAGCGTGGCCCGCGGCCTGAAGTGGGACAGCGCGAAAGTCAACGTCAACGGTGGCGCCATTGCTCTGGGCCACCCCGTGGGCGCCAGCGGCACGCGCATTCTGCTGACCCTGCTCTATGCCATGAAGGCGCGCGGGGCCAAGAAAGGCCTTGCCACCCTGTGCATCGGCGGCGGACAGGGCATCGCCGCTGTCGTCGAAAGGATGTAGGAATAAAGGCCGGAGCGTCCGCTCGGACGCTCCGGCAGGATCGCTTCGCCGAAAAACGTGGTTTTCAGCTCGCTCCGGCGGCTTATGCCGCCGGGGCCCCCGACCCGGCCGCCAGGACCCACAACAAACCGATGCAGGGGGGGCGAATACCCTAGCGAAAATCAACACCCCCGCCCCCGCCCCCCCACAGCACAACAGCGGGCGCCACC
>JAVBRE010000159.1:0-3939 GCA_031548325.1 Desulfovibrionaceae bacterium | reverse complement strand
CCCAGTTCCCGCGCGCAAGGCTGCACGGTGGAGTCCATAAACATGATGCGGGCCGGGCTGCGCCGCGTGGGCGCGCCCGAGGATCTCATCCAGGCGCTTGAACTGCCCGATCGCGAAGCCACGGCCGAACTTATGGAAAAGTGCGATCTTATCGTCGCTACCGGCAGCGGCGCCCTGGTCAAGGCCGCCTATTCCAGCGGCACGCCGGCTTTCGGCGTAGGCGCGGGCAACGCCGTGGCCATCGTGGCCGAAGACGCCGACATAGCCGATGCCGCTAAAAAAATTCACGCCAGCAAGACCTTTGACTACGCCACTTCCTGCTCGTCGGAAAACGCCATCATCGTGCTCGAACCGGTCTACGCCGAAACCATGCGGGCTTTCGCGGCCCTGCGCTCGCACATCTGCACGCCCGCGGAACGGGACCAACTGAAAGCGCACATGTGGAAACCCAACAAAAAGGGCATCCCTTCCCTGAACGCCGACGTCATCGCCAAGTCCGCGACGATCATAGCCGAAGGAGCGGGCCTTGCCGTTCCGCCGGACACCACGCTGCTGCTGCTGGAAAGCGTTGATCCGCCCGCTCTGGACGTTCTGGCCGAAGAAAAGATCTCGCCCGTGCTCACGGTCTACAAGGCCAGGACCATGGACGAGGCCGTGGCCATTCTCAAAATTCTCACTTCGCGCGTGGGGCCGGGGCATTCCTGCGGCATTCACACCTTCAGGCGCGAATATATCGAGCGCCTGGGCACCGAAATGCACACCAGCCGCGTCACCGTGCGCCAGCCCATGTCCGCTGCCAACGGCGGACATGCCTACAACCGCATGCCGTCGACAGCAACCCTGGGCTGCGGCACCTGGGGCGGCAACATCACCACCGAAAACATTCACTTCAAGCATTTTCTCAACATCACCTGGGTCAACGAACCCGTGGAACCGTGGACCCTCAGCGAAGAAAAGCTCTGGGGCGCGTTCTGGAAAAAATACAAGAACTAGCCGGTAAATATTGTACTCGCGGGTGCAGGGGGCTGGGCCCCCTGCCGGGTCCGGGGCGGAGCCCCGGCCGCCGGAGGCAAATCCGAACCAAAGGACAGCACTGATGAAACTTTTTGAATTTCAGGCAAAAGAGGCCTTCAGCCAGGCCGGCATAGCCGTTCCCAAAGCCGCCCTGGCCGCCAGCGTGGGCGAAGTCCGCGCGGCCGTGGCCGTGGTGGGCGCGCCCTGCGTGCTGAAATCGCAGGTCCTGAGCGGCGGGCGCGGCAAGGCAGGCCTGATCCAGTTCGCCAAAAGCCCTGAAGAAGCCGCGGAAAAGGCCGGGGCCCTGTTCGCCTCGCCCCACGGCGTGCGCAAGCTGCTGATTGAAGAAGCCGTGGACATCGGGCAGGAGTTGTACCTTTCCGTCACCTGCGACCCGGTGGAATCCAAAGCCATGTTCATCGCCTGCAAAGAAGGCGGCATGGACATAGAACAACTGGCCGCCACCTCGCCGGACAAGATCGTCACCGTCAAGATCGACATGGACTGGGGCCTGATGCCGCACCATTTGCGCGAAATCACCTTCGGCCTCGGGCTGGAAGGCGACCAGGCCAAAGCGGTTTCCGCCGTGGCCCAGAGCCTGTACGGCGTCTTTCGCAAAACAGGGGCGGAACTGGCGGAAATCAACCCGCTTTTCATCACCAAAAGCGGCGCCGTCATCGCCGGCGACGGCAAGCTGAACATCGACGACTGCGCCCTGGGCGCCAACAGCCCCTATGCCCTCAGCCGCGAATACTTCGACACGGACACGGAATATGACGCCGCCTTGCAGGGCATACCCTACCTGCAGTTCGACGGCGACATCGCGCTGATGTGCGCGGGCGCCGGGCTTACCACCACGGTGTATGACCTGATTCACTACGCGGGCGGCACGGTGGCCAACTATCTGGAATTCGGCGGGCCCAACTACACCAAGGCCATGCAGGCCATGCAGCTCATTTTGCAAAACCCCAGCAAGGTCATTCTGGTCGTCACCTTCGGCACCATCGCCAGGGCGGACGTCATGGCCAAGGGCCTGGTGGAGGCCATCGCGGCCCTGAAACCCTCCATGCCCGTGGTCACCTGCATTCGCGGCACCAACGAAGAAGAAGCCTTTTCCATCCTGCGCGGCGCGGGGCTGGAACCTTTGTACGACACCGAAGAGGCTGTTCAGCGCGCCGTCGATATCGCCGCCGGGAGGGTATCCGCATGAGTATCGTCATCAACGGCGCGACCAGCGTCGAAGTCCAGGGCGCGACCGGCAAAGAGGGCGGCTACTGGATGAAGCACATGAAAGAAATGGGCACCAACGTGGTTTTCGGCGTGACCCCCGGCAAAGAAGGGGAAACATCGCCCGAAGGCATACCCATTTTTTCTTCGGTCATGCGCGGGGTCAAACAGCGCCCGGCGGAACTGGCCATGCTCTTCGTGCCGCCCCGTTTCACCAAGGACGCCATTTTCGAAGCCCTGGACGCGGGCATCAAAACCATCGTCACCATCGCCGAAGGCGTGCCCCTGCACGACCTGATCCAGATCCGCCGGGCGGCCCTGTCCTGCGGGGCCATGGTCATCGGCGGCAACACCTCGGGCATCGTCTCGCCGGGCAAAGCCATGGCCGGATGCATTCCTTACTGGATTGAACGCGTCTACAAGCCGGGGCACGTCGGGGTCATGACCCGCAGCGGGTCTTTGACCAACGAGGTCACGGCGGAAATAGTGAAGAGCGGTTTCGGCGTTTCCACCCTGATCGGGGTGGGCGGCGACACGGTGCCCGGCACCCGTTTTGCCGAACTGCTGCCCTTGTACGAAGCTGACCCCGAAACCCACGCCGTGGCCATCATCGGCGAACTTGGCGGCACCATGGAAGAAGAGGTGGCCGAAGCGATCGAGGCCAAAATATTCACCAAACCCCTGGTCGCTTTCATCGGCGGGCGCACGGCCCCCGAGGGCAAGCGCATGGGCCATGCCGGGGCCATCGTCACCGGCGGGCGCGGCACGGTCAAAGGCAAGGTGGCCGCGCTGAACAAGGCCGGAGCGCTCACGGCGGCCAAACCCAGCGAAATGGGGCCCCTGCTGCGGGAAATTACGGCAAGGACCTGAGGGCCTTGAGGCGCTAACCTTCGTTACCCGAGGAGAAGCTATGGTTGATGTCTTATCCCATATGAGCATATTGCTTGAGCCTTACATGGTGCTGGTCATGGTGCTGGGCACCCTGGGGGGCGTGTTTCTGGGCGCCATGCCGGGCATCAGCCCCACCATGGCCGTGGCCCTGCTGGTGCCTGTGACCTTTTACATGGACCCGGCCACCGGGCTCATTCTGCTGGGCACGGTATACACCAGCGCCGTGGCCGGCGGGGGCATCACGGCCATTCTCATCAACATCCCCGGCGCGCCGGCGAGCATTGCCACCATGTTCGACGGTAACCCCATGGCCAAGCAAGGCCGGGCCTGGGAAGCGCTGTGCACCACCTTCATCTATTCCCTGATCGGCGGGGTTCTGGGCGTACTGGCCCTGATCTGGCTTACTCCCGTCCTGGCGGCCTTTGCCATGAAATTCGGCCCTTCCGAGCTGTTCTGGGTGACCGTGTTCGGGATCACCGTGATCGCCGGTCTTTCCGACGGCAAGGTGGTCAAGGGACTGTTCGCCGGACTTTTCGGCATGCTGATCAGCTGCATCGGCTACAGCCCCATGCTGGGCGAACCCCGCTACGTCTTTCATGACTCTCTGACCAGCGGCATCGTCATCGTGCCCACGCTGATCGGCATGTTCGCCATTCCGCAACTGCTGGAACTGGCGGAAAACCTGCACAACCTTTCGGGCGAGAGCATGAAGCGGCAACTTGCCGAGGTCAAGGCCCTCATGGTGCAGCCGAGAGGCGTGCTGTGGCAGACCGCCGTCAGCATACGCAAATGGTGGAAGACCGCTAC
>JAVBRE010000255.1:0-11355 GCA_031548325.1 Desulfovibrionaceae bacterium | reverse complement strand
GATCCGCCGCGAAAGGGTCCCAAGGGGCTTGCCCCTTGGCGGAGGGGTATGGGGAGGCAGCGCCTCCCCAGGTTCACAGTTTCTCCAGTCCCTTGGCCAGATCTTCCAGATAGGCCCGGTTCAGAATACGCACGTCGCGGCCTTCCAGACGGATGGCGTCCTGATCGACCATGCGGGCCAGACAGCGGGACAAGGTTTCGCGCGCCGTGCCCAGCATGGCGGCCAAAAGGCCCTTGCTGACGTCCAGGCGAAAGCTTTCGGCCCCGTCCCGCGCGTCGCTTTCGTGCACCAGGTAGGCGGCCAGGCGCTGGGGCGTTTCCAGCAGGGTCAGGGCTTCTATTTTGGCGCTGAAAGCGCGCAGCCGCGTGGCCAGGGCGGCCATCATGTTCAGGGCCAGCACCGGATTTTTGCCCAGAGCCGCGACGATGTCCCGCCGGGGCAGGCTGACGAGGCGCGAATTTTCCAGGGCCTGACTGGAGGCGGGAAATTTGCCCCCCTGCAATACAGCAACTTCGCCGAACATTTCACCTGGCCCGAAGAGGTGCAAAATCACCTCGCGACCGTCAGGGGCCGCGCGGAATATTTTTATCTTGCCTGTGCCCACGATGTGCAGAGTTTCGGCCGCATCCCCCTCGTGAAAGACGATCCGGCCTTTGGCCGCGTCTTTCCATGCGGCCAGGGTCGTGAAAACGCGCAGCGCTTCCTGCGGCAGTCCGCTGAACAGCGGCGTCGCGGCCAGGACGGAAGCAAGAGAAGTCATGGCAGCGGCCCCATGAAACGCACCAGCTCGAACAGCTTTTTGTGGTGCGTGGCCACAATGTGGTAATATTTGTCTTGCGGCACGTAGATGTAGGGCACATCCACGGTACGGCGGTACAAAAACAGGGAAAGAATCATGCGGTTGATGGCCTGATGCCCTATGATCAGGGTGCCGGGAGCCGCGCCGGACAAAAAGAGCGCCTTGCGAAAGCCTCTGCCCACCCGTTCGCGCATGGTCACGTATCCTTCGCCGCCGGGGTAGACATAGTTGTACTTGTCTTTGCTTCTGGCTGCGTATTCTTCGGGGTATTTTTCGCGGATCTCCGCATAGCTCATGTTTTCGCACAGGCCGGAATCGATTTCGTCCAACTCGGGCATGGCCATGAGCACGCTGTCCGGATGGTCGGCCACCAGCGGAGTCGCGGTCTGTTCCGAACGGATGCGGGTGGAGGTGAAGATGTAGGGCACGGGCTTGTCCCGAAAGTGGTCGGCCAGGGCCCGGGCCTGGGCATGGCCCCGCTCGGTCAGGGGGGAGTTGCCGCCGATGCGGCTTTCCAGATTGTAGTAGGTCTCGCCGTGTCGCACCAGGTAAAGGTTGTTGACCCAATCGGAAACCATGATGTCGCGGATGCGCACGTAATAGGGCACGATGAAGCTGAATTGCTCCTCCAGAATGCGGTTGTAAAGCGTATCCACGCGCACGAAGTTGGCTTCGGATTCCAGCGGGGTGTAAATGGATTCGTAATAGCTGATGCGCTGGGTAAAATGGCGGAGCGCCTCGTCTCTGGACATGCGGGCGAATTCCGGCAGGCGGGATTTACGCTGAATGCTGGCGGCGACCAGGTCCGCCTCGTTGTTGACGCATTCGATGTACAGGACGGGTTTGCCCTCCATCTCTTTTTCCAGCGTCTCCCGCCGGGTCCGGCTGGCGTTGGTGGCGTCCAGAATGGCCACATGCCCTTCCGTTTCAAGGTACTGCCGGGCCAACTGCATGTTCATACGCGAAAGTTTGTCTCTGGCCTGGTTGCCCTCGGCGTTGGCAGGGTCGTAAAACCAGGGTTCGGACGACGCTTCGCCGTAATGGATGCGCCTGAGCGCTCCGTTGTTGAAGATGCGCACCCGCACGCCTTCGGCTTCCAGCCCGTCGCGCAGGCGCAGGGCCAGGGTCGATTTGCCTCGCGCAGGCAGACCCACAAGGACGATGCACAAGCGTTCGCCAGGCGATTCCTGGATGTGGCTCATGGGGTTCTCCCGAACAAACTGGTGGCGCGGGTCAGTTGGATGAGGCTTTCCGGGCGCAGGTCGTCGGCCCGCATGCGCCAGATCCAGTTGCCTTCCGCCACCGAAGGGGTGTTCATGCGCGCTTCCATGCCCAGCCCCAGCACGTCCTGCATGGGCACCACCGAAAGGCCCGCCACCGACGCGTGCGCCAGACGCATCAGCACCCTGTGGCAATTTTCTTCCGTCACCTCATGCCCCACGTAGGCGGCCAGATTTTCTTTTTCCTCGTACGTCGCGTCTTGGCAGAACCAGCCTCTGGTGGGCGCGTTGTCGTGGGTGCCGGTGTAGACCACACGGAAAGGATCCAGGCGGAAAGGCGCATACGGGTTTTTGCCGCCGCCGAAGGCGAACTGCAAAATGGCCATGCCCGGCAGGCGATAGTCGCGTTGCAGTTCGCGCACATCAGGAGTGATGACCCCCAGATCTTCGGCGATAAAGGGCAGGTTGCCCATGCGGCGGCCCAAGGTCGCGAACAGGGCGTTGCCCGGCGCGTTCACCCACTTGCCGTTGACGGCGGTTTTTTCCGCCGCGGGTATTTCCCAGTATCCGGCGAAACCCCGGAAATGGTCCAGCCGTACCGTGTCGAAAAGCAGCAGATTGTGCTCCAGCCGCCGGATCCACCAGCCGAAGCCGTCTTTTTGCAGCGCATCCCAGTCGTAGACGGGGTTGCCCCAGCGCTGGCCCGTGGCGCTGAAATAGTCGGGCGGCACCCCGGCCACCACGGTGGGGGTAAAGATCTCGTCCAGCTTGAAGAATCGGGGGTTGGCCCAGACATCGGCGCTGTCGTGGGTCACGTAGATGGGCGCGTCGCCGATCAGGCGCACGCCCAGCGTATGACAGAGGGCCCGCAACTGCGTCCACTGACGGTAAAAGAGGTACTGGATGAAACGCTCGCGCTGCATGGGCGCGCGTTCGGCCGCGTCCCAGGCGGCCAGGGCGGACGGGTCGCGGCGTGCCAGCCTTTCGGGCCAGCGCGTCCAGACCGCGCCGTCGTGGGCTTTTTTGATGGTCATGAAACGGGCGTAATCGTCCAGCCAGTATCCGTGTTCGGCCCGGAACGCGGCAAAGCCCGTGTCCGTTTCCAGACGCTGGCGGTTGCGTTCAAAGGCCGCGCCGAGCAGGGTTTCGCGTTCCCGCTCCACGCCCTCGTAGTCCACGCGAATTTCAAGTCGGCCGTCTTCCCGGCAGGCGCCGTCGCAGTCGGCATACGAGACGAAGCCTTCCTGCACCAGCACGTCCGGGCTGATGAACAGCGGGTTGCCGGCAAAGGCCGAAGGGCTGGAATAGGGCGAATTGCCGATAGCCGGAGAGGTGGGTCCCAGAGGCAGAAACTGCCAGGCGCTCTGGTTGCATTCCGCCAGCAGGCGGGCAAAGGCGTGGGCCGACGGCCCCAGGTCGCCGATGCCCCGGCCGGAAGGCAAGGATGAAATGTGCAGCAGAACGCCGCTCAGGCGTGGGCGCATGGATACTCCTTATGGACAACCGGGGGACGCTGTCCCCCGTTCCTCCTGCAAGGGGCACGATGCCCCTTGACCCGATGGCCGATGTATGAAGATTGCTTCGCCCGAAAACGCGGTTTCGGGTTCGCTTACGCCGCCTTTGGCGGCGTGCCGGAGTGCCGTCCGGCGCCAGAAGTCATTTCATAATAAATTATGAAATGACTTCTAATAATAAAACAAATACCGGGGCGCAGCCAGAGACCGCGCTTCGTCCAGGTCGACAAGGGCGGTCAGCAGTTCCTTCCACCAGGGTATGCCGGTCTTGGGGTCTTCCAGCAGGTCCGGCCGGCCGGGCAGCTTGCAGATATCGGCCAGTCGCAGATAGGCCGCTTCCCGGTCGCCCAGGCGGTCGACAAGTTTCGCTTCCAAAGCCTGGCGGCCGGTAAAAACCCTGCCGTCGGCCAGTGCGGACACGGTTTCCGGGGGAAGTTTGCGGCCTTCGGCCACGGCGCGCACGAATTCGGCCTGCATGTCGTCCAGAAGAGCGTTCAGGTACTTTCGTTCTTCGTCAGTAAGCGGCTGAAAGGGCGAGCCCGTGGTCTTGAACTTGCCGGTGGACATGCTTTCGGACTTGATGCCCAAAGTGTTCATCAGACTCTGCACATTGGCGAGCTGCATGCGAACGCCGATGGACCCGGTCAAAGTGGAGGGGCTGGCGAATATTTCGCTGCCGGCCACCGCGACGTAATAGCCGCCGGAAGCGGCCGCCGTACCCATGGACACCACCACGGGTTTGACGGCGGCCAGGCGTTTTACGGCCGCGTGCATTTCTTGCGAGGGGGCCACGGCGCCGCCGGGCGAATCAATGCGCAGCAGCACTCCGGCCACGGCGCCGTCGCGCTGCAGCGCTCCGGCCCAGGCCGTAAATTTTTCCGCGTCCATGATCGCCCCTTCGATGCGGATCAGCCCCAGGCGCGGGCCGGAAAAAAAGCCTTTCCTGTCGGCAAGGCGCAGAGCGGCGAAAACGGCCCAGACCAGGGCCAGGATGCCGAGAAGGATCAGGAGAAAAAAAAGAATGGGGCGCCGTTTGCGAAAAGGCAGAGGCGCAGGATAGGCGGTGTGGCTCATAGTCGTCCTTGCGCCGCGTCATCCGCCGTCGTCGCCGACGGGTTCGTTTGAAACCCGCACCCGGCGGATGCGGTTTCTGTCCATGACGCTCACGGTGAAACGCTTGCCGCAGAGAGTGATGTGGTCGCCTTCCACCGGAATGCGGCCGAGCGTGTCGATGATGTGCGCGGCGATGATTTTATAGGGGTTGATCTCTTTGTCGTGGCAGACGATATCCATGCGGCCGGCCAGATCGTCCAGGGACAGCTCGGCGGAAATGAGCGCGGAACCGTCCTGTTGCGGCTCATACTCCGGGGCTTCGTTGTCGAATTCGTCCTGAATGTCGCCGACGATGGCTTCCACGATGTCTTCCATGGTGATGATGCCCTGCCAGGCGCCGTATTCGTCGACGATGACGCAAAACTGCTGGCGCTTGGCCTGCATCATCTCCAGCAGCCTGTCCAGATGGGCGGTCTCATAGGCGTACAGGGGCTCGCGCGCCAGGGCGCGCAAATCCGCGTCCGGCTTTTGCTGCAACAGGTCTTTGGCGTGCAGAAAACCGATGATGTTGTCGCGGCTGCCCTCATAGACCGGAAATCGCGTATGCCCGCTTTTGCTGGCGAATTCGCTCGCCGTTTCCACCCCCGCGGTGACGTTCAGGGCCACGGTGTCCATGCGGTGAATCATGATATCCTTGGCCATCTTTTTATAAAAACTGAAGATGTTGCCCAGCATGCGGCCTTCGCTTTCATCAAGTTGGCCGCCTTTTTCAGAGTCGAGAATGAGCATGCGCAGCTCTTCCGGCGAGTGCGACTGCTCCGCTTCCGAAGCGGACTGAAAACCGGCCAGATGCAGAAAAGCGTTGGAAATGCCGTTCATCACCGTAACCACGGGAAACCAGAGCAAATAAAAACAGCGCATGGGCAGAGCAAGCAGCAGCACGGTTTGTTCCGCACGCTGGATGGAGATGGATTTGGGCATCAGTTCGCCGAAGACCACATGCAGAAAAGTGATGAAGGCAAAGCCTACGGCAATGGAAAACGAGGTGACGAGCGTCGGGCTGTCCACTCCGACAGCCAGCAGAAGGGGGCGCAGCAGCGCGGCCACGGCGGGTTCGCCGAGCCAGCCCAGACCCAGGCTGGAAAGGGTGATGCCCAACTGGCAGACCGACAGGTAGGCGTCAAGGTGCGTGACGCCGAACAGGGCCAGTTTCGCCTTGCGGCCGCCTTCTTCGGCCAGCAGTTCCAGCCTGGTTTTGCGCACTTTGACGAAGGCGAATTCCGCGGCCACGAACAGGCCGTTCAACACGACCAGCAGCAAGGCAACAAAGAGCATCAACCCGGTGTACATAGGATTCGTTTTTTCCTGATTTGGGTACCTTTGTGTATCGTATGCGATTTTACGCGCAAACAGAAGAGAATATTTATCAGGCCATATAATAGAACGCCGTGACCAAAGCCAGACTGGCCGCGCGCAGACTCTGATTGGCCGCTATGAGAACAAGCGCCAGAGAAGGGCTGAAATACCCGGCGTAGGCGGGCAACTGATGCCTGAAAGCCCGCATGGGCGAAGAAAGGATATTGCCGATGAGCAGGGCCGTGACCGCCTGATCCGGGCCGAGAGCTCCGGCGTGCAGCAGGGCCGCCGCCGCGGCAAAGGCCGCGCCGCTCTCGGCGGCCAGATGCAGCGCCACTACGCTGATGGCGGCCGGATGCAGAAAAGGCAGGCCGTCGCTTTTCGCGGCGACAAAGGATTCCAGGGCGCCGAAAGCGCCGGCGTATTGCAGAGCGGCCACGGCGCAATAAGCGGGTACGGTGAAAAGGACCATTTTTACAAGACGCCGTCTGATCTGCGGCCAGACGGCGGTCAGGTCGCGCCGAGATGGAGGATGCCTCTTTGCCGGAGGCGGCGCATCCGGCAGCGGCGGCAGAAGAAAACGCCCGGCCAGCGCCATGGCCGCCGTACGCAGGCCCGCTGCCGCAAAGGTCAGGCCGATGTACGCAAAGGCATGGCAGCCCAGAAAGGAAACGGCCAAGGCCAGCAGCGAAGGCAGATGGGTCAGAAAAGCCGGGGCGCTGTTAAAAATGTTGGCCAGAATCAGTTCCCGGCGCGACAGGCTGCCTTCGGCAAAAGCCCGCCCCAGCAGGGCGTTGGATGCGGACGGCGAGAAAAAGGCCAGGGAAAAAGAAGCGCCGGCCGTGGGGCTCAGTCGGGCAAGACGCACCAGGGGGGCGGCGGGTTTCGCGATATAGTCCGTCCAGTGCAACGCTTCCAGCAGGTGCGCCAGCGCCAGGCTGACGGCCATGACCGGCACAAGGCGCAAAAGCGGCCGGCCTATGCCGTTCCAGAGCAGGACGGGCAGCGCGTCGTGGGCGAACAGCGTGTCCATGCCGTTTTACCGGACAATGTTGTCGCGGGGATTTTTTTTGCTTTCGGGCAAGGAAAACAAAAAAAAGTTCGTGACGTCACTGTCTAGATTTCAACTTTCAAGTTTCTATCACTTCCGTGAGGACTCAGTTCTGCCCCTGCATGATCGCCATGAACTCTTCAGTTGTCCGGATGCCTGAAAGCCGTTCGACGATCCGATCTCCCGTATAATGGATATGTTTCTCAAGCAGAGAAACCGCGCTCTCGACGTCGCGGTTCCTGATCTGCGCGAAAAGTTCCTCATGCTCGACGTTCGAATGATCCAAGTTGCCGCTTCCGGCCCAAAGAAAGCGTAAATACCTTTCGAAACTGACGCGAAGGGACTCGATGATGGCCAGGGTCCTTTCCTGGCGGCATGGCGAGTACAAGATCGTGTGAAGCTTCGAGTTGAACGTGACGATACTGTCCGCGTCTTTCGCGACCGAAAGCGCGGCCAGGGCGTCTTGCGCATTCGCCAGGTCTTTCTCAGTCATCCTCGGAATCGCATTCCGCAACGCATAGCATTCCAGCAACGCCCTCAAATTGGTGATCTCGAGGGCCACACCCAAAGACATTTCGGTTACAAAAACACCCTTGTTGGGAAAAGCGACGGCCAGCCCGTCGGAGCAAAGCTTCTTGAGCGCTTCTCGAACGGGGGTCTGGCTGACCGTAAACTGGCGGGCTAGCTCGTCCTGCCTCAGCTGCGTTCCCGGAAGAATCAGGCCTCTGACAATGGCGTGGGAAAGCGTGTTCGCGATGACGACAGGGCTGCTTTCCTTGGCGCCTAGAGCCGATGCAAACATGGTGTTCAGACAGGAACTGCTCATTATATCTCCTTAAATCGCCGCGTAAACATAACAGACTTTTCCAAAACTACCAATATGCGCCTTGAACGCAGACCGCTTTGGCGGGGTTTTGTGCTTGACATAAATTATCGATAATATATAATGCATAGTATATTAACACTCAACCAAGGACCCGCCATGAGTAAAAATCCGGACACTCTTATAAATCTCAAAAAATTTAAATCACTTACCTTTGACGTGTATGGAACTCTCATCGATTGGGAACCTTCAATACTGGCCTTTCTTGAGGCTTGGGCGTCAAGGAACGGCGTCAAAGCCAGCCATGAGGAACTTCTCAAAGCCTTTGACGACGCCAGGGCTCATTATCAGCAGCTCAAGCCCGCGATGCTGTACCCCGAAGTGCTGAAGTCCTGCTATTCGTATATTTGCGACCGCTGGCGCATTCAGCCCGACCGAAAGGAGCAGGAAAAATTCTCTCTTACGGTTGGGGATTGGGAGCCGTTTCCGGACGTTCCCGAAAGCCTCCGTTACCTGAAGCAATTTTTCAAGCTGGGTGCGCTCAGCAACATCGACAACCACTCTTTGAGCCTTTCCATGAAAAAAATGGGGGTCGAGTTTGACGTTATCGCCACGGCGGAACGCGTCGGCTCATACAAACCCGGCCTTCCGCATTTTGTCGCCGGGCTGACGGATTTGGCAGGCATGGGTATTTTGCCCCATGAAAACCTGCACATCGGGCAAAGCCTGAGGGCCGACATCCGCCCCGGCAATCTTCTCGGCCTGACGACCGCATGGATCAATCGCGGGGAGCGCACTCTCGGTCTGGTCGGCCTTGGGGCGGAACTGGCGGCGCCGGACCTGCGGTATTCAAAACTCGCCGACCTCGTTGAAGCCCACAAAAACTCCTGACCCCCGACAAGGAGAGCTGCCGTGATCACGTACAAAGAAGGGCTTGAAACGGTATGTCGGGCCGGGGAAAGGCTGGCTGGCGTCGCCGTCCGGACTCCGCTGGTGCGAAATGAATATCTCGACGCCGTCGCGGGGGGGGAGGTTGTCTTGAAACTGGAGAACTTGCAGCGGACCGGCTCATTCAAGTTCCGCGGGGCATACAACTGCATCAGCGGCCTTGACCGCGCCCTGCTGCCCGGCGGCGTTGTCGCGTATTCAACCGGCAACCACGGCGCCGCCGTTGCCCGGTCAGGCAGACTGGCGGGAATTTCCGTAACGCTGGTGCTTCCCTGGGACGCGCCGAAAGCCAAGATCGAATCCGCCAGAGCGGATGGGGCCGATCTGGTGTTTTACGACCCCCTGTCAGAAGACCGCGAAGCCATCTCTCAGAGAATCGTCGCTGAAAAAAAGGCCAGGCTTGTTCCGCCGGGCGAAGATCTGGCCGTTCTCGGCGGGCAGGGAACCACGGCCCTTGAAATTGTTGCCGACATGAACAATCGCCCGCCGGATTTTCTTCTTGTTCCCTGCGGCGGCGGAGGCTTGGCCGCGGGATGCGCCCTGGCCCTGCGGGGAACAGGGGCAAAGACCACCATCGTGGCCATTGAGCCGGAAGGATTCGATTCCATGCGACGGTCGTTACATTCCGGAACGCGGCAAGGCAACGAAAAGGGCGCGGTCACCGTATGCGACGCCCTGCGCGCTCCTATGCCCGCGGATCTGGCTTTTGACATCCTGTCCCAACCGGACGTTCCGGTCATCAATCTGGTTGTGAGCAATGAGGAGGCAACCAGGGCTGTCCGCTGGGCCTGGGCCAATCTCAAAATAGTTCTCGAACCTTCCGGAGCGACTCCTTTGGCCGCGTTTCTTGGCGGAAAAATGCCCCTTTCGGGAAAAAGCGCGGCTTGCATCCTTTCCGGGGGCAATGTCGAGCCCAAACTGTACTCGGACATCATAGGTTCTTGTGCGGAAAACAGATGAAAAAGCTCATTTTGAATATCCTGCTTTCTCGTTACCATTGAAAACGGAGGTAGACAGTGTCTCACCATGCAGAAAAACAGCCGATGCCGCCGGGCACCATGAAAGCCGTGGTAGCCAGCACGATAGGAAACGTTGTTGAATGGATAGACTGGGCCATCTACGGCCTTGCCTCTCCTTTCATCGCCGCGCAGTTTTTCCCTTCGGACAACCCGACAATCTCCCTGATACAGGCTTTCGCCACCTTCGCCCTCGGCTTCATGGTTCGGCCGCTCGGCGCGATGGTTATCGGGCCGTACGGGGACAAACACGGCCGCAACAAAGCGCTGGCCCTTTCCATCTTTATCATGGGCGCGGCCACGGGCGCCATCGGCCTGTTGCCGACCTACGCCTCGATAGGCATACTCGCCCCGCTGTTGCTCATTTCCCTCAGGATAGTGCAAGGTTTCGCGCTCGGCGGCGAATGGGGCGCGGCCACATCATATTTGTACGAACTCGCGCCGCCGCACAGGCGTTGCTTTATCAGCAGCTTCCGCCCTTGCGGAACCGGTCTGGGGTTCTTCATAGGCAGCGCGGTGCTGACGGTTTCCACATTTTTTTGCAACCCCCAACAGATGAGCGCCTGGGGCTGGCGCATCCCCTTCATCTTTGCCTTTCTGACGGCGCTGGTGGGACTGTATATCCGGATGAAGCTGGAAGATTCTCCGTTGTTCCTCAAGGCCCAGAAAGAACAGAAGATCGCGAAGCAACCGCTGAAGGAAATGATCAAGAACGACAAGCGCGGTATGGCCGTAGTTTTCGGGTTCGCCATGATCTTCAACTCTGTCTATTATGTCCTTTTCACGGCCATTCCCACCTATCTCAGCACGACCATAAACATGACGTACGCCACGGCGATACAAATCACGGCGTTCTCAACGCTTTTCTATTCGTTGATGGTCCCTGTTTTCGGTTGGCTCGCCGATTCGCACGACAAGAAAAAATTGCTTCTGGTCGTCAGCCTGGGCTATATTTTCTTGTCCTATCCCGGTTTTATGCTGTTCGGCACGGGAAATTACGCCATTGTCGTGGCCGTGTGCCTGTTTTTCTCCCTGCTGATGGCCTTGTTCGCGGGAGTTTCTCCGGTGGTGCTCAACCAGCAGTTCGCGACCAGAACGCGCAACACGTCCATGTCTGTCGCGTTCACGCTACAGGCTTCCCTGCTGGGGGGAACAGCCCCTCTGTGCGTCACCTGGCTCAGCGCGGCCCTCAATGACCCGCTGGCGCCGGCCTACTATATGATCGCGGCCACAGTGCCGGCTCTGCTTTCCACCGTATATGCGTCATATACGGCTCCTGATGAAGCCGAGGCACCCGTCCGATCCGGCCCGTCTTCTTCCATTCCGGCGGAATCCGTATAATCTCGCCGTTGGCGGAACCGACGACCCTGGCCGTACGGGACAATACCCGTGCGGCCTTTTGCTGCCGAGCTTTGGCCGAATGAGACAGACGCATTAGGGCCTGTTCACACAACGGCTCTTTTGCCCTCTGCCCGCGTCAAAAGGGCTTTTTGCTCCGGGTCGAGTACCAAAAGAGTACACTCCCCTTCGCAAAAAGCCCTTTTTCCTTGGCAGAGAACAAAATTTCCCGCTGTG
>JAVBRE010000250.1:0-28094 GCA_031548325.1 Desulfovibrionaceae bacterium | reverse complement strand
AGGATTGTGGTATTAACAATATCATCTCTTTCATAAGAAAAAGAAGGTATAAAACTTCTTTCATCCGTATCATAAGACCATCGCAGGATTTTCCCGATGATTAAATCACTCTGGTGATCATGCGCATAGTGATAAAGCTTTTGTAGGGAGCTTTCATCGTATATAACATCATCTGAATCCAGAAAAAATATATATTCTCCGCAAGCAGCTCGTACCCCTGTATTTCTGGCCGCAGACATGCCTTTGGTCTGCTCGTGCCTGATAAGATGAATTTTTGATTTTGAAGTTCTAGCAAATTCTTCAACAATATCTACAGTATGATCTTGGGAATAATCATCAATGCAGATAATCTCAAAATTTTGTAATAATTGAGTCTCAGCAGAATTTAAACATTCAGTGATATATTTTTCGGAATTACAACATGGAATGATTACCGAAATTGATATTTCGCTCATGCGCCACCCATAGCAATATCATAGAGTATTTTGAGCTGATTACAAAGAAGGTAATCATCTCATTTTTAGTAGCTGTTCAAAGTAGAGCCTATGCCGCTTGCTTCAGCTTCATGGCAGGGGTGATCCCGCCGATGCCCATGGGGCATCCATTATTATAGGTCCAAAGCCACTTGGTGGCAAGATCTTGTATTTCTTCAAGACCCTCGCAGAGATACTGATTCAACCAGTCATAACGCACTGTCCGGTTGTATCGCTCGACGTGGCCGTTCTGCTGCGGTTTACCTGGCGGGATATACCTCTTTTATGTTTGGCCCAGCTTTACAACCTGACGCTGATATACTCCGGACCGTTGTCGCAACGGATCTCCTTGGGGCAGCCTCGTCATTCGATTATTTGCCCAAGCGTTTTCTCCAGGCGTTCAGCGGGGAGCGAGAAATCTATTTCAATGCCAAGCCCTTCCCGGTTAAAGTCGGCGATGACGCTCAAAAGCCGTATGCAGCGGCCGTTTTGCAGTTGGTCGTGCATAAAATCCATTGACCATATCTGGTTCTTGGCCTCCGGCACGGCAAGGACTTTCGGCTTCTCACGCTTTAAACGCTTGCGCGGCTTGATGCGCAGGTTGAGTTCCAGTTCACGGTAGATGCGGTACACGCGCATATGGTTCCAGTCGTGGCCTTTAATGTTGCGCAGATACAAAAAGCACAGATCGAAACCCCAATTGCGCTGCGATTGAGTCAAATCCAGCAAAAGCTCGCCAATCAGCACGTTTTCGTCCGACAGTCTGCGCTCGTAACGATAACAACACTCGCTGACGCTGAAAGCCGTACATGCCTGCCGAATACTGAGACCGTCGTTCGACACGGAGTTTTTGGCCATCTCAACACGCTGAGACGGCCTTACCACTTTTTTTCGAGAACCCTCTGCACGGCATCAGCACGTAACTGAGCGTCCGTATACATACGCTTGAGCTGGACATTTTCGCGCTCAAGTTCTTTCATCCGCGCCATTAGCGAGGCATCCACGCCGCCGAATTTCGCCCGCCATTTATAAAATGCGGCGCTGCTCATGCCGTGTTCACGACAAAGCTCGGTTACCGGAACCCCATTCTCGGCCTGTTTCAAAATCGCCAGAATCTGGCTGTCGGAAAATCGGGACGTTTTCATGCAAAATCCCCGTGTTAGCTATTCTCGGAAATTCTACTTTAAAACGCTACTTTTTTGCGGGGGGATTACCTTTGGATCTGCCCTATCATATTTCTTTTACTCAAAATGGAACTTATTAAATTTTTTTATATAAGTTAAATAGTTAGTAAACATCAAATCCTCTTTTTTACAATCCGGGCGCATGATCTCCATATGCCCATGCGCTGATTTTTTTTCCTGCATGCACTTTCTCTGTCAATATCCCGAACATTGAGTCCATATGCCGTAAATGGCACAGATACATGCGTAGTTCCGAATCGCATATTTTGGGGTAGATATCCGGCAGTGTCGCAGCCATTTCATTATCCGTCAGTCTTCCTTCCAGCCACGGGCCGTGCGCTTCCATAGTAATAGCGAAACAGAACAGCGGTTTTCCCGCCGTTTCCGAGGTCGCTATTTCTTCCAATATCCTTTCTCCCAGCGCCTTATCACTGACATATGGCCCGAATTTTTCCAGGTCGTCAAGTTCTGCAATACCCAAAAAGCGCTCAAATCCCAGATTCGGCATCGCCCGGTCCCGATCAAAAAAGTCTTTGTGGTACGGGTGGATGCACAGGCTGGCATAGCCCTTGCCCCGGAGATGCCTCGCCAGGGACCACAGCGGTTGCCGGGCTGCCAGCAGATAGGGGTTGAAGGCCCAGGGGCCGAGGTCTTCGGCGTGCAGCCCCGTCAGCATGGAAAATTCCGTGCGCATGGTATAGGCGCCGTAAGCGTTTTCCGGCGGATCAAAGGCCCGGCCTTCGGCTTTCAGCCTGTCCCAGTTGGGCAGAAAGTCTTTGAGTTCGCTTTTGAGCGGTTCTGCGACATACTTGCGGATGTCGCAGAAGGATTCCGCCTGAATGAGCACGATATGCGGCAGCTTGTCGGGCGGCGCTGCTTCCAGATCCGTCAGCATTTGCTCCATGCTTTGGGGAAAGCGCCCGGCCGCCGGGCGGAGGGTATGGTCGCGCATAAAAACCGGCCGGGCGCGTTCCAGAGCGCCGACCCAGGCGGGATGCGTGAAAAGCGGGGCCGCCAGGCCGTTTCGCGCTGCATCCTTCGCGGCGTCATGGCTGGGGGGGCACAGGCGCAAGAGCAGATCCGCCGGGGCAGGCAGCAGCCCGCGCCGCATCAGCAGAAGGCAGGCGGGCGGCAGCAGAACGGCGCAAAGCAGCGCGGCGGCGGCATCCGGGTTGCGCAGCAGAGGCAGCGGATTTTCCAGAAAAAGCAGCGCGGCGAATATGAGCGCGACGAGCGCGAAGCCCGTGCAGATTCCCTTCATGGGCAGGAAGGGAAAATATAGGTGCGGGTATATGAAGACCTGACGCAGCAGCCAGATGTCGGCCGGGATGAGCGGCTCGCGCAGGGCCTGCTCTTTAGCCCGGTTGAGGACCAGCAGCAGGCCGAGCAGAGACAGGCCGAGCAGGGCCGCGGTGAAAGGTCTTGCGGTCAGCAGCAGAAAGAGGCAGGCGGGATACAGCCCGGTAATGACGGCCAGGGTGTTGCCTGCCGTCGACGGCCAATTTTTTGAGGCAACACGCTGTAAAAGCATGAAGCCGAACCCGCAGGCAGCCAGGCAAAGGAAAAGACGCCAACCCTCAGTCACGAATCTTTCCTCCGGCCAGAGGCGACTCCGCGTCCGGTTCCACGCTGAAGGCGAAGCGCCTGGCAAAAAAGGCGGCCAAGGGACCGGGAAGCAGGTTCAGCGACCAGGTTCCCAAAGCCAGAAGTTTCGGAAAGATGATGGTGTCCGAACCTGATCCGAGGCGCTCGCGAATGTGGGCGGCCGCTTTGTCCGCGTTCCAGAGAAAAGGCTGCGGGCCTTTGAGCCGGCGGCTCATGGGCGTGTCCACATAGCCGGGGTACACAAGGCTGACGCGGACCGGGGTCTTTGCCGCGCGTATGGCCCTGGCATAACAGGCCACGGCCGTTTTGGCCGCCGAGTAGGCGGGTGAAGAAGGCAGCGGGTACAGGGCCGCCAGCGAGGCCATGAACACCAGGTGCCCGCGCCTCCGGTCCGCCATGCGCTCGAACAGGGCGGCGCCCATGCCCACGGCGCCCGTGGCGTTGACCTGCATGGTCCGGCAGGCGTCCGCGGCGGGTTCAAGGCGTCCGCCGGGCAGGGCGCCCGAAGAAACCCCGGCATTGAGCACGGCCATATCCAGGGGCCGGCTTTCGTCCAGAGACAGAAGTTTGTGGAGGGTCGCATCCGTGTCCCGGATATCCTGCAGCACGATGCCGGTTTCGGCTCCGGCCTTTCGACAGGCGGATGCGACGGTTTCCAGACGTTCGAGGTCGCGGCCCCAAAGGGAAAGAAAGACGCCGGGCGCGGCATAAGACCTGGCCAGCGCGCCGCCCAGCCCCCCCCCGGCGCCGGTGATCAGGATATGGCGCGTTTTCCTGCCCACATCCTCAGCCTCCGTTCAATGTCTTGCAGAGCAGGGAACCGCCTTTGGCGTGTCCGTCCAGAGGCAATTGCTCCTGCGGAATGTGCTCCGCCAGCTCAAAACCGTGGCGAGCGTAAAAATGCAAGGCGCGTTCATTGTCGTTCCAGCAGAACAGACTGATGCGGTTGACCCCTATCTGGCGGCAACGGCCGCCGGCCTCGACCAGCAGGGCGTCGCCCATGGCTTTGCCTCGCAGGGATTCCGTCAGCCAGATGGTGTTGATAAACAGACTGTCCGGAATGGCGCGTTCAAGGACGGGCCGGGCGGGATCCAGGCGTTTTTTGGGCAGCAGGCTTTCCATGAGCGGCGGAACCTTGTGCTCGGCTGCCGGGTAGGCAAAAAGCAGGCTGGTGATCAGGTCGTCTTTTGTTGAAAGGATGACGTTGTCGGTGCGGTACGCGCCTTCTCCCTTCATGAAGGCGGCGGACAGAATGGCCGCGCTGCTTAAGCCGGGAATGAGCTTGTCAAACAGATGGTCGACCACTCCTTCGCTGGTACCGACGACGATGCCGGCGATCTGGTCCGCATCGTCGGGTGTGGCAAGGCGAAAGGCAAACATGATAACTCCAGAATATTATTCCGTTTTTTCCCGCGCTTTAGGCAGTTCTTCGACAACGGCGTCCAGGGCGGCGAGAATGTCCTTTTCCCGGTGTTCGGAAGAAAGGAAAAAGCGCAGGCGGGCCATGCCTTCTTCCACCGCCGGATAAATGATGGGCAGCACGTTGATCCGGCGTTTGAAAAGGCGGGACGTCAATACCCCGGCCACCAGCGAGTTGCCGACGATGACCGGGACGACCCCGTAGCCTTCGGCATAGCCGGTATCCAGGCCTCGGGCCTTGGCTTCGCGCAGAAAGAACGCGCTGATCTCCTGAATTCGGGCTGTGCGCTGCGGCTCGCGCCGCATGATTTCAAGGGCTTTGGTCGAGGCCGCGGCCAGGGGCGGGGGCATGCCCACGCTGTAGACGAAGCCGGGCGCGCGAAACTTCAGCAGTTCCACCAGTTCCGCGCAGCCGGCGATAAAGCCGCCGCAACTGCACAGGGTCTTGGACAAGGTACCCATCCAGATGTCCACATCGTTGAAGGCAACGCCGCAATGCTCGGCCGACCCTCGGCCCGTGGCCCCGAGAACGCCCAGGGCGTGCGCCTCGTCGACCATCAAAAAGCAGGTGTACTGCTGCTTCAGGGCTATCAGTTCCGGCAGTTTCGCAATGCTGCCGTCCATACTGAACAGGCCTTCGGTGGCGATAATGACCCGTTCGTGCTTGGAGCGGGTCTGGTGCAGCAGGGTTTCCAGGGCGGCGCAATCGTTGTGCGGGTAAGAATAGCGGGCCGCTCCGGAAAGAACGGCGCCGAGAATCAGGGAATTGTGGGCCAGGGCGTCGTGATAGACCGCGTCGCGGGGGCCCAGCAGTGTGGAGATTGTGGACACGTTGGTGGCATGCCCGCTGACAAAAACCACGGCCCCGGGCGCGTCGTAAACGTCGGCCAGCGCTTTTTCCAGAGCGGTGTGCGGCGGTCTTTCTCCGGCCACCAGACGGCTGGCGCCGGCGGATGTGCCGTACCGTTCCATGGCGTCACGCGCGGCCGCGTTGACTTCGGGGTGGCCGTTAAGGCCGACGTAATCATAGGTGGCAAAATTCAGAAATTTTTTGCCGCCGATACGGGTCGAACCTTTGGCTTTTTCGTCGTGGCAGATGAAAAAGGGGTTCAGAATACCCATTTTTTCCGCAACGATAAGGTGTACCTGCAGTTGTTTGTACTCCGGAAGTTCCTTGAACTGGCCGAAGCGGGCGGGCACGGTCGCGGTATTGCGGCGGCGTTCGGGCTCGGTCTTGCCCGCGCCGAGTCCGGTCGCGGAAAATTGGGCGAGCAGTTTTTCCTGCTCCGACGGGCTGAGCCCGAACAGGGGTTCCTTGTCATTATCCACGCGTATTTCCTTTTAGAGTTTTCAACAAGGCGTCGCGTTCCGCGTCGGGCAGATGCACCTTGTGTTTGCGTTCCAGAGAAAGGAGAGTGCCGGCGGCGTTTTCGCTGTCGCCGTCGGCCGCTTCTTCTCCGGCGATGCGCGTGTAAATCGCGGCGGCCAGGCTGGCGGTCGTGGCTTCTTCCGAGAGCGGCAGCACGTACCCGGTGATCTCGAATTTTTGTTCCACGGTCAGAGACAATTCCATGCCCATGAGCGAATCCATGCCCAGGGAGACGAGAGGCGCGTCCAGAGCGAGCTTGTCTTTGGGCAGGCGCAGCACGGCGGCTATTTCTTCCGCCAGCAGGGAAGCGACGAGCGCCGTGCCTTCCTGGGCGGAGCAGGAGCGCAGATATTCCAGGGGAGCGGTTTGCGTCACGGCGGCGGCAAGCCGGCGCGGGCGCAGCCGCGCGAGACGGGGCGAGGCAAGCGCCGCTTTGTCGGGCTGTCCCCCCTTGTTCTGCCAGTCCAGGCCGAAGTAGTGGCTGGCGCCGATATCAAGGTCCAGGCAGTGTTCCAGCCAATCCAGAGCCTCGGACGAAAGTATGGCTCCGACGCCCAGCACGTTGTACAGCACCTGCCGCGCTTTCTCGTTGCGGGCCAACATGCCGGTATCGCCTATGGGACCCCAGCCGATGACCTGGGCGGGCAGTTTTTGCAGCCTGCGCCGGTTTGCCAGGGTTTCCAGCATGCAGTTGGCGGCCACGTATCCGGCCTGGCCCGGGTTGCCGAAGGCCGTAGTGGCCGAAGAATACAGCACGAAGAAGTCGAGAGGGCAATCAAGGGTCGCTTCGTGCAGGTTCCAGGCCCCCAGGCTTTTGGCCGCAAGCGATCCCCGGATGCGTTCCGGCGTCAGCGAGGCTATCAGCCCGTCATCCAGAGCGGCGGCGGCATGTATGACGCCCCGCAAGGGCGGCATGGCGGCGCGCTGCTTTTTCAGGCAGGCGCGGAGCTTTTTTGCGTCGGCCACATCCGCGGCGGCAAGAGTGATTGAAACCCCGCTGTCGCGCAGGTCTTCGATTTTTTTCACGGCCTCGGCGTCTTTAGGCCCGCTGCGGCTGAGCAGCAGCAGATGCTTTGCCCCGCGCTTGGCCAGACGTTCCGCCGTGGCCAGCCCGAAACCGCCGCAGCCGCCGGTGACGAGGTAGGTCGCATCCGCCGCCAGTTCCATGCGCCGAAGCGGACCCTGCTCCGGCTTTGCCGCGTCTTTGGCTCCGTCCATGGCAACGACCAGTTTTCCGATGTGGGTGGAATGCTGCATGGCCTGAAAGCTTTCCACGGCGCGGCCGGCCGGAAAGACCGCATGCGGCAGCGGGAGAAACTTGCGGCTGGCGAAAAACTCGGCCAGTTCACGAAAAAGAGTTCTGGTCAGAGCCGGCTGGTGGGTGAAAAGCTGGTCCACGTCAATGCCGAAATACGAAAGGTTGTTGCTGAACGGCGCAAGCCGCATGGGGCTGTCCGCGTAAAAATCGCGTTTTCCCAGTTCCAGAAAACGGCCGAAGGGACGCAGCACGGAAAGCCCGGCGGCGATGGCTTCTCCGGCCAGAGAATTGAGAACGGCATCCACGCCCCTGCCGTTCGTGGCCTCCATAATCTGGGGGGCAAAAGCAAGGGAGCGGGAAGAAAAGAGGTGCTTGACGCCCAGGCGCCGCAAAAAGGCGTGTTTTTCCGGAGCGCCGGCCGTGGCGTAGACCTCAAGGCCGAGTTGCGCGGCTATCTGCACGGCCGCAAGCCCCACGCCCCCGGCCGCGCCGTGAATCAGAATGCGCTCGCCCTTTTGCATGGCCGCCAGATGCTTGATGGCGTACCAGGCCGTGATGAAAGCCACGGGCAGGCTTGCCGCTTCCGTAAAACGCATGCCTTTGGGCTTCGGGATCATGGATTCGGCCGGGGCGATCACATGCGTGCTGAAACAGGCCGGGGCAAAGCCGAACACTTCGTCGCCCAAGGCAAAATCCTGTACGCCGTCGCCCAGGGCGTCGATGACGCCGGAGCATTCGATGCCCAGAGTGGGGCCGGAAAAACCGTTTTCCAGAGCTTCGTCCGGCAGCAGCCCCATGCTCCACATTACGTCGCGAAAATTGAGCCCCGTGCAGCGTACCGCCACTCGCACCCTGCCCGGGCCGGGCAGGGGCAGAGGTGTTTTTTTCCAGTACAGGTTCTGCAATCTGCCCGGCGTGTCAAAGGCCAGAGAACAGCCGCTTTCACGCGGCTCCGCCGAAACCGGGACCTGCGATTGCGCAAGACGGGTCAGGCGGGGCACAAAACGGGCGTCGCCGACCAGAACGGTTTCCGGCTCTTCGGTGGGGTGCAGCAGTTCGCGCAACGCGGGCGCAAGGTCGGGCGCATCAGTGTGCAGGTCCAGCAAGCGGATCGTGAGTCCGCGCAGTTCGTTGGACAGCACGCGGACAAAACCCGCCAGCGCCCCTTGTGAAGGGACGGGGTGGAACAGCGGCGATGCCGCGCCGGTCCGTTCGTTTCCGGCCAGAGCGCCGCCGGTGACGACCCACAGGCGCAGGTCCGTCCGGGCGGCGTCCCAGGCCGAAGCCAGGGCGGCCAGATCCGCCGGTCCGCCGGTCTGCAGGCAGGCCAGCTCTTTGAGACCGATATCCGGGCGCGTGTCGTAGCCGCCGAGATAAACCAGGTTCAGCGGCTTGCCGCCCATGGCGGCGAGAAGCGCGGTCCAGCTTTCGGCGGATTGCCCGGCGAAACGGGTCTTGCCGAACATGTCGCCGCGGCGGACATGGACGGCTCCAACTCCGATCCGGGTCCGCAACTCTTCGGCAAGACGCTCGGCCAGGGCTTCGCCGGCTGTGCCCTGTTTGCCTGAAACCAGCAGCCAGACCGCGGAGGAGCCTTCCTCTTTTTTTACGGCGCCGGGGGCCGGCGCGGTCGAAGCCGGCGCGGCCGGGGGTTTTTTTCCCAGAATGATGAAGGCCGGAGACGCGGCGTCATTTTCTTCGCCAAGGCCGGAGACTTCCGTGAACCCCGCGTCGCGCATCTGTTTTTCCCAGGCGGAACGCGGCTGCAGACGGGAAACAGGCAGGGTTCTGTCTGCGGATGCCGACCACCAGGACGGGCGGGAACCGAAAACATAGTCCATGAACGCCGAGGGCGCGTGTTCCACAAGGCAGAGCACGCCGCCGGGGGCGAGCATGGCCAGGCAGTTTTCAAGGACCAGGGCGCTGTTGTCGTGCTCGTGCAGGCTGAAAGAAGCGATGATGCAGTGCTGGCTGCCCCGCAGTTCCGGTTCAAGATTTTCGGGGTTCAGCGCGCGAAAGGACGGACCGCCCTCCTGGGTAAAAAGGAGGGACAGATTTTCCGCGTCCGCCGTGTCTTTGGCGCCCACGGTATACCGGCAGTCCGCCTGGCGCAGCAAGGGAAGAGCGCGGGCGAGCAGGGCCGCGCCGTTTTGAGCCAGTTGCATGACGGGCCGCGTTTCGCCTTCATTGTGCCCATGGAACAGGCTGCGCAGCCCTTGTTCCAGCACGGCGGCAAAGGGAGAGAGAACGGCGGCGTTGTTGAAATAGGTTGCCGCCAGCGCAGAGGGCAGAGCCTCGCCCGGCCGCGCATCGTAGCTTCCCCGCAGAACATCCGTGCATATGGACGCCGTGTGGGCGAGGAGCGAAGCTTCCGGCAGGCAGCCGGGGGCGGAACTGACCAGGGTGCGCCACAGGGCCGTTGCCGAGGGACGTTGCCCTCGTGGCTGGATTTGCCACTGCCCGTTGAGCTTGGCCGCCAGGTTCGCGCTTTCCAGCCGCTCCAGCATATGAAAAAGCCAGGACTCCTGAGAAGGGGCCAGTTTGCCGGAAGCGACAAGCTCTTCGGGGACGAGGTCGCAGACCATTTCCGGAAAGCCGCAGAGAGAGAGCACGGATTCATGCATGCTCGAAAGGGCGGCGAACTGAAGCAGCAGATAGGGATGCACCGGCGCGGCCGTTGCATCGGGGAAAGCGGTTTCCCGTAGCGCTTTTTCCATTTTTTTGCGCATGGCCTGAAAGGGAAGCCGGGCGGGCAGGGGATCGGCATCCGGATGCGGAGAATGCTCCAGATCCATGACATAGGGGGCCGGAGGCGTTTTTTCTTGTTCCAGCCAGGCGGCCCGGCGAAAACGGCAGCCGGAAAGCCGCATGAGCGCCTCGCCGTCCGCATCCAGCAAAAGGAAGGAAGCGGCGACGGACCGGGGGCTCATCCGGTCAAGACGGGCGTGAGCGAAGCGCGGAACGCCGGAGCTGTAAAGAACGACGCGTTCAAAGCTGACCGGCAGATAGGCCTGCCCCGCCGCCCGCTCCCGCCGCGCGCCCAGCAGCAGGAACAGAGTCTGAAAGGCCCCGTCCAGCAAGGTGGGCGGCAGGAGCATGCCTGTGGCGCCATGCGGGTCCGGAGGGGCGAGACAGGCCAGAACTTCCGGAAATTCGCCGCCGCTGCGGACCCAGGCTCGCTCCACCGGGCGAAAAGCCGGGCCGTAGTGCAAAGAAAAGCGGGCCGCCGCTTCATACAGCGCGTCTTTGTCCACGGCTACGCCGAAGGATTGCGGCTCTGCCAGCGGCAAACCCGTTGTAATTGTTTTGGACGCGGGCCCGGTAAAGGGCGTGACGCGCGCCTTTGCGCAAGGACTGAAGGGCTCCGGCGCAAGGTAGGGCCGCGTTTCCAGCAGGAGGCCTCCGTCTTCCGGGTCCAGGCTGATGCGCACAGCAGCGGCGGAATCGGCACTGAGATTCAGGGGGCGGAAAAGGGCAATGCGAGAGAGTTCCAGCCCGCCCGCGGGGTGCATTTCGCGAGCCGCCGCCAGCATGCTTTCGATAAAGGCCGCGGCGGGGTAAGGGGTGTTGTTGCCGGCCTTGTGGTCGGCGAGCCAGGGAAAGTCCGCAAGATTGAGGGTGTTCTCATAGATCGGGGCGGCGCCGGGCAACTGCCAGCCCAACAGGGGGTGCTTGCGCGGTTCTTTCAGAAAACTCCGGCATTCGGGCGAGTCGGGAACCCACAGGAACTCTCTGTTCCAAGGGTAGAGAGGCAGGGGCCGCCTGCGCCAGGGGGCGGAGAAATGCCGCGCGGCATCCAGGCTCCAGCCGTTTTTCCAGGCGTTCTTCCAGGCTTCGTCCAGTTCCGCGGCCTCGTCGCCGTGGCGGGAAAGGGTGGCTCCGGCGAAAATCCGCAGGCTGCTGCGGCGGGCGGTATCGCGAAGGTACGAAAGCAGCAGCGGAGCGGGCCCGATCTCGAGAAAAAGTCTGTGCCCCTCCGCCAGCGCGGCCTCAATGGCGGCGGCGAAGCGCACGGGACGGCGGATGTTGTTCCACCAGTATTCATTGTCCAGGTCTGTTTTGCGTTTGCCCGCGTAAGCGGTGGAAAAGAAGGGGATCCGCGCCTTGCGGGGGCTGATGTCCTGCAGCGCCAGCAAAAGATCCTGACGGAACGCATCCATGGCCCTGGTGTGAAAGGGGTAGAGCACGTTGATGCTTTTGGTCGCGATGCGTTCCCGTTTGCACCGCTGGAGCAGGCTGCGCAGGGCTTTCGATTCCCCGGCCAGGGTCAGGGAGGCGGCCGTGTTGACGGCGGCCACTTCCACCGCCCCGGCAAAGGGGCCAAGCAGTTCGGCGGCCGTTTTTTCGGTCATGTTGGCGACGGCCATGCCGCCGGCGTCACGGGTGGAAGCCTGGAACAGGCTGCGAAAATGGATGACCTTCACGGCGTCGGGCAAACGGAGAATGCCGGCCGATGCGGCGGCGGCCACTTCACCCACGCTGTGACCGGTGACAGCAGCGGGAACAAGCCCTTTGGCGGCCAGAGCCCGGACAAGGCCGATTTGCAGAGCGAAAAGCAGGGGTTGGTTTTTTTCCGTGAGGTCAAAAGCCTCCGCATGTTTGGCGGGATTGCGCAACGTGTCCATAATCGACCAGCCCGACAGCGGAGCGAACAGGGCGTCCGCCTCTTCAACGGCTTCGCGGAAAGGACGGCTGGCCGCGAACAGGTTCGCCCCCATGCCGGCCCACTGGCTGCCGTTGCCGGTGAAGACGAAAACCCCGGCTCCGTCGCTCTGCGCCGTTTCGCTGATGAGAGAGGATGCGTCCTGTTGTTCGGCGCTTTTTTCCAGCTTTCTGAGGCGGGCCGCCAGTTCGGCGGGGGAAGATGCGCCGACCAGAGCGCGAAAGCGCATCTGCTCCCTGTGCAGGGCCAGAGTTGCGGCTGTGTCGTAACAACGTTGCGTGTCCGCGCCTTCCAGCAGGTCCGCGTAACGGCCTGCCAGATTCGTCAGGCTGGGGCGGCTTTTGGCGGTCAGGAAAAAGGGGCCGCATTGGCCTTGGCCCGCGAAATTTTTTTTACTCGGCCGGGGAAGAACGCTGTTCTCTTCCATTTTGCGCAGCACCACATGGGCGTTGGTGCCGCCGAAACCGAAAGAGTTGATGCTGACCAGTTCGTTTCCTCCAAGATCGGGCAGCGGCGTCAGGGCGGTGGGAACCGTAATGTTCAGACCGGAGAAATCAATGGCCGGATTGGGCGTGTTCAGGTGGATATTTGGGGGAATCTCTCCGTGTTGCAGCACCAGCAGGGCTTTGAGCAGCCCGGCCATGCCCGAAGCCGGTTCCAGGTGGCCGATGTTGCTTTTGACCGAACCCACCTGCAGGGGCCGGACGCCTTTGAGGGTTTTGCCCAAAACTTCGCCGACGGCCGAGGCCTCAATGGGATCGCCCACGGTCGTGCCCGTGCCGTGGGCTTCGACATAGGCGAGCTTGCTTTTGTCCAGGTTGAAGCGTTCGTAAATTTCGGCGATGAGCGCGGCCTGGGCTTTGCCGTTGGGCAGGGAGAGTCCCGTGGTCCGGCCGTCGGAATTGACGCCGGATCCTTCAATGACCGCCAGAATCGTGTCGCCGTCTTTCAGCGCTTGGGCGAGGGGCTTGAGAATTACGGCTCCCGCGCCTTCACCGCGCACGTAGCCGTCGCCGGCAGCGTCGAATACCCTGCAGCGGCCCGTGGGCGACAGCATGCGCGCCCGCGCGAACCCGATAAAAGGAAAAGGAGCCAGCAACAGGTTGACGCCGCCCGCGACGGCCAGCGGAATGCGGCCGGCCCGGATCTCTTCGCAAGCCATGTGCACGGCCGCCAGGGAAGAAGAGCAGGCCGTGTCCACGGTCAGGCTGGGGCCGTGCAGATCAAGAAAGTAGGAAATCCGGTTGGCGATGATGCTGAGGGCGGAAGAAGTCATTGTGTAGGCCGTGAGCGCCGCCGGATCATCGCTTCTGTGCAGGGCCATGTCCATGTTGGATGCGCCCATGAATACGCCCGCGCTCGAGCCTCGCAGGCTCGAGGCGGAAATGTTGGCCTGTTCCAGCGCTTCCCAGGCGACTTCCAGGGCCATGCGCTGCTGGGGGTCCAAGCTCTGGGCTTCTTTACGGGAAATACCGAAAAATTCCGAGTCGAACTCTTTGGTATGCTCGACCACGCCCGCCGCATTGCTGTATGAGTGTCCTCCCAGGCGTTTGACGGCGGAGAAATAGCGGTCCCGGCTGCACCTGTCTTCGGGCAATGCGGTGACGGCGTCAACGCCGTTCTTGAGCAGGGCCCAGAACGCGGTCAGGTCGGACGCGCCGCCGGGAAAACGGCAGGCGGCTCCGATAACGGCTATGGGATCGGCTACATTGTGTCGCACTATGATGTCCTCTGTCTGTAAAACCGCGGCCTTTCACGGCGGCCGCGCTACATGGAAACAACAACCTTCGTCGCAATCGCGATCTGGTACAGCACCTGGATGATATCCTTGAAAATCTGGAAGTTCTTGGTGTCATAGCGGGGCATGACCAGAAGCAGGTCTCCCGGCAGTATGGTGGTGGCGTCGGCCAGTTGGATTTCTCCGTTGGGATGCACGACCAGAATATTGTCGGAGTCCGCCCTGTCGGTAAAGCCCCCTGCGCCGGCCATGTAGTCCTTCACGCCGAGCTTGTCGCCGTATACCACGGCTTTGGGGATCATGACCTCGCCCGCGATCTGCACGATATCGGATTTTTGCGGAATAACGACCTCGTCTCCGTCTTCCAGAATGATGTCGGAAGTTCGTCCCGCGCGAGTGACCACGACCACGCCGTCCGGTTCCAGAACCGCCGCCCGCTGCACAAAATTCTGCACCAGTTCCGCTTCTTTGACCCGAATGGTGGCTTCTTCCGCCGTGGTCGAAGTGGTGGTCAGCACGGACTGCTCCAGCCGGTACAGAGCGTCGGCAATGGCTTTTTTCTGCTGTTCCACCACGGTTTTGCGTTTGAGGTAGATGCCGGGGAGGTTTGCCAGATCCGCATCCACGGGCACGTGGGCCAGGAGCTTGCGCAGAGTTGTGGAGCGTTTGACCGGATAGCGCGTGGCGCCCAGCGTGGAGCCGCTGACGGACACCATGATGGTCTCGCCCGGCTTGTCCGCCAGAAACTCCACCTTGTCGCCCAAGGCCAGGGCGAAGCGCTCGAATTCGCGCAACGAAAGGTAGACGTGGAAGGGGGTAGAATTGCGCGCTCCCGTCACGCTGACGTGAGAAGCGGCGGGCAGAGGCGAGGCCATGCGGATCAGTTCCGCGCCGCTGAAAGTTTTGCCTTTGCCCTCGTAAGCCGCCTGCTGGGGGATCAGTCCGCCGGCGATGACGCTGTCTCCTCTGGGACCCACGACGATGACGTCGCCGTCGCGCAGAGCCCCGCCGGGAAGCTTGCCGCTGAGGATGAAATCATAAAGGTCCGTCCGGGCCACGATTTTGCCGCCGCGCTGCACAAGAATGTCGCGGTAGCCGCCGCGCTCGGGGATAATGCCCCCGGCCCGGTCAAGGTAATAAAGCACGGAGTCGTTCATGCCCCCGGCGTAGCGGCCCGGCCGGTTGACGAACCCGGTCACGTACACGGCCACGGGCTGGGCGGTAAGCAAATTGGCGTACAGTTCCACGTTGCTTTTGAAAGTGGAGGCCAGATAGGCCTTGATCTGGCTCTGCAACTGGCCGTTGCGCACGCCGGCCACGGGCACGGGGCCCACTTCGGGCAGAAAGATGTTGCCCTGCTGGTCCACCATCAAGGTGTCGCTGTAGGCGTGCGCGCCCCAGAGATGGATCAGGATGCGGTCGCCGGGCATGATGACGTAGTTGGCGTTCAGGCCCTCATAATAGGTTCCGGCAAAATGGCCCTGAAACAGATTGGCGCCGAAAGGAGGAAAGACGTCATGCCCGGACAGGGGCGCATGTTGTGCCCAGGCGGGGATGGCCGTAAAGGGGCGGCCGCCGTTGAACTGCCTGCCGGGCACATACAGCGGGGCCGCGTTGGGAACCGTTCTGCCGGGGATGTAAGAGCCTTGGCCGGAAGGCAGCATGCCCCGCTGGGCCGTTGCGGCGGGCATGTCCGATGCGGCTTTGCCGCCCTGCAAAGGCTGCCCCGTGCCGATGGCGGCGGCCGTCGAAAAGGGCTCCTGGCCCGCTGCCGGGTGGGCGAAAAGAAGGAGCAGCAGGACCGGAAGGCAACAAATTTGTATATAGCGCATTTACGCTCCCATATGGTCTTTGACGGCGGCCACGATCAGCGAACAGATGCCGAGCAGAATGAGCAGGGCGACAAAGCCGACGGCCGTAAACAAAAAAGGCCGCGGGTACAGCGATTCCTGCGGCAGGCTGGGCAGTTGGAAGGGCACGATGTAGCGCGACTGGGCAATGGCTTTGAGCCGCGCCGCCTCATACGCGGCCATGGCTTTGACCAGCAGTTCCTGGGCGAACTGCTCTTCTGTGGACAGGCGCGCGTAGTCCCCCACCAGAGAAGACAGCGCGCCGCCCTGGGCGTCCAGTCCGGCCAGGCGGGCCTTTTCATCCGCCAGTTGCTCGCGCAGGGCTTTCAGTTTGGTTTCCAGATTCAGCACCCTGGGACTGCCCCTGTGCATGGTAGCCAGGGCGGCGGACAGTTCCGCCTGGGTGTTCGCAACTTCCGCTTCCAGTCGGGCGATGAGTCCTTCAAGTCCCTTGGCCGTCACCGAGGGGTCGAGCAGCTTCTTGCTGTCGCGAAATTCCTGTATGGCGGCGCGAGCCCGCAGCAGACGCTGTTCGGCGCCGATAACTTCCTGCCGGGTCAGGCGCAAAGCGTCCTGGTGCGCGCGGTCGTTCATCTGGTTGACCAGATCTTCGCCGGCCGCGAGAACGGCGTCGTTTACGGCCTTGGCCATCTCGGGGGTATAGGCCTTGACCGCCACGGAAATGATGTTCTTGTCCGGGTCAAAGGTCGCGGTCACCAGCCATTGCCAGTATTTGAGCAGCTCTTCCCGCGTGGGGTCGGGCGTCAGGCGAGAATAGATATCCTTGGACCTGTTGGCATAGTGTTTTTTCAAATCTATGCGGCCGAGAATTTTTTCCAGCATGTCGGGCGAGCTGATATATGCCTGCACAATATAGCCGTCGAGAGTGATGCTGGACGTGGAAGGCAAAAGCATGCCGCCGAGCACGGGCGCTTCCGCGTTGTCGCCGCTGCGCAGGGAAAAGCTGGATTCCGACACGTACATGCTGGAAAAAATCAGGAAAAGATACAGCGCCAGCAGCAGGGTCGGCACATAGACAAAGACCAGCATGAGCCGCGCGCTCTTGCCTTTTGGGCGCAAAATGCTCCGGATCAGGCTTTTGCCCGGGCGGGCGTGATGCGCGTGCAGGAGTTTAGCCGGCGTGATCATTTTTTTCGCCCGCAACAGACTTCAACATAGAACTGTTCCGCCTCTTCATTGGAAGGAAATTCCATAAGTTTTCCCTCATGGAGCACAAGCATTTTTTCGCACAGCGTCTTGATGGTTCCCATGCTGTGCGAGACGACAAGCAGCGTTGTGGTCTGGCGTCTGCGCTCGAAATACTCCTTGCTCTTGCGTTTGAACACCGCGTCGCCCACAGCGGTGACTTCGTCTATCAGATAATAGTCGAAATCAAAAGCCATGCTCAGACCGAAGGCCAGTTTGGCTTTCATGCCGGACGAGTAGGTATGGACCGGCATGTCCATGTACTCGCCCAATTCAGCGAAATCCTCAACGAAAGCAGCGACGCGGTGGTAGTCTTCGCCATACAGCCGGCAGGTGAAGCGCATGTTTTCCCGGCCGGTCAGCGTGGCATTGAAACCGCCGGAAAAACCGATGGGCCAGGAAATTTTTCCCTGGCGCAGGACCCGTCCCCTGTCGGGCATTTCGCTGCCGCCGATGATGCGCAGCATGGTGGATTTTCCCGCGCCGTTGCGGCCCAGAATCCCCGTGCTCACCCCCGGCGGAAAGTCGTGGGACACGTCGTCCAGCACGACGCGCGAACCCTTGCGGGTCTTGTAAGTTTTACAGATGCCTTGCAGGGAAATCATAGGGTCGCCCACTTCAGCCGCGTGCTGCGTTCAAGCAGCAGGCCCAGCAGCAGCAGAACGCAGCCGAAGACCGCGATGTAGCCTATTTTCAGATTGCTGCTGGGCGTCATGTAGACAAAGGACCCGCGCAGCAGTTCGATGAAATTCATCAGCGGGTTCCAGAGAACTGCGTTGCCGAAGCGTTGGGTCAGTTGAACCGGGGAGAAGAAAACCCCGGAAGAGAAGAACAGGATGCGCATGCACACGGGGATGACCTGTTCGAGAAACTGCAGACGCACCATGAGCACAGCCAGGACCAGGCTGGCGCCGAGAGAAAAAAAACCGATGCCCAGCAGGGTCGCGAAAAAGGTCAGAGGGTCGTAGAGCTGAAAGTGATAACCGGCAATATGGAGGAAAAGAAGAAAAAGAGCAGCGATGACGATTTCGGTGATCCAGACCGTGATCAGGTTGCCGAGAAAGAGGTCCAGGGGCAGCACCTGCGGGAAGGTCAGAAGCGCCCTGTTGCGCTGCACGATGCGCAAACCCGTGTTCACGATTTCGGAAAAAATATGCCAGGTAGCAAAGCCCATGAGCAGAAAAAGCCCCATGGGCAAGCCCTGAGGCGGCTTCATCCCCGCCAGTTCCCGCATGCCCCAGAACACGCCGACGCCGAACAGGGTTTTGAGAATTTCCCACAAGTACCCAAGCTTGGACTTGCCGTGCTTGCCCTGGATCTCGCGCAGGGAAAGAGCCCAGAGCACCCGGCCCTGCAAGGTCAAAGCGCTGGAAAAGGATGAACTCATGACGGCCTTGCCGCTCGTGCACCGGTCGCGGGAATGTCCATATGGATGGGAGGCAGCAGTTCCCAGCCCTGCTGACGCAGGCAGAGCGCCTGTCCCGGAGGCGCGGGGGTCTGCTCGGAAGCGACTTCATAGCAGCTTTCGCCAAGGGCGGAAATATAGGGCGCGCCCAATCTTGTGCCCGGCGGCAGCTTTTGCCCCGCATCGGCCAGATTGCCGCCTTCAAGGTGCGTAAAGGCCGCCTCTCTATCCGCCAGAGAGGGGGTGGAACCCTGCCCTGTGGCGGCGCAGCCGCACGCGAAGCAAAGCAGGAACCCCATCCATAAAAACGATACTGTTCTTCTCATACTCCTCCCACATGGACCGCGGCCACCGACATGGCATTGCATCGGCAAATGTACCGCAGGGCAGGGGCTTTGTCAAAAAACTAAAAAAATGACGCGTTGAAGCAAAAAAATATTTTCAACAGGCGGAATTCATTTCACTCCTTACGGGTTCCGGCGGTTTTCTGCTGCCGCAGCCGTATGAGCGAAGCCAGAACGGCGTTGACCGGAACAGGCAGACCGAGCGCTCTGCCGCGGCGTTCCACTTCTCCGTTCATGGCCTCTATTTCGGTCATGCGGCCCGCGCGCAGGTCCTGCAACATGGAGCTTTCATTGGCCGCGGTCAGTTCCGCGGCACGGCGCATGTGGGCGACAGGGTCGTCCGTTTCCAGGCGGATTTTCGCCGCGGCCGCCACGCCGGCGGCCTCGCGCACGGCCGCCGCCGCGACGGCAAAGGCCTCCGGGTCGGCGGCGACCTCGCCGTTGCTGAGATTTTCCAAGGCGCTTACGGGGTTGATGCCTACATTGACCATGAGTTTGGTCCAGATGGCCCCTGTGACGTTGTCGGAAATGCGAGTGGGAAATCCGGCCCTGATAAAAATATCACGGATTGCCCGCATGCGCGGCTGCGCGGGTCCGTCCGGTTCGCCGATTACCGTTTCCGCCGTTCCTCCTGAACGGATATGGCCGGGGCCGAGAACAAAGGCGCCGTTTCCGGTGACGCCGGCGACAACCTGCGATCCGGGCAGGCGGGAGCGGAGCGTCTCGACATTGCCGAGACCGTTCTGCAAGGTCAGCACCAGGCTTTTTGGCGCAAGAAAGGGGGCCATGGAAGCGGCAGCGTTCGCCGTGCAGCCGGATTTTACAAAAACGAGCACCAGTTCGCTTTCGCGGATGGCGGCATAGTCCGTTGCCGCTGTGAAGCCCGATACGGTTTGCGAGGCCGCGCCGGCATCCACGCGGATTCCTTTTGCCAGCAGAGCGTCCACAATTGTTTGCGAACGTGCGACCAGGGTCACCCCGCAGCCGGATTGCCGAAGGGCGGCGGCGAAAAGGCAGCCCATGGCGCCGGCGCCGATGATCGCGACATGATTTATTTTCGTCATATTTTTCCGGCCGCCGTGCGCTTTCGCGTTTTGCCGCCGATTCCACGGGCGCGGACTCAAATTTTCGGCTGAAGATGTTTTTCGGGCGTCACGGTCTTGTAACGGATAACCGGGGCGGGGTAAATGGCGCGCATGGCGGCCGCCGTCACCTCCGCTGCATGTGAAATTTGTCAAGACCCTGTCCGACGTGAGCCGATCCACTGCAAAATGCGCAAAAAATTCTGGACATTATTAATATTTTTATTGATACGTATTGTACATCCAACGTAAAATTTGTCTTGCGCTGCAATATTTATAATTTATATTTCGTTTATTTTCACATGATTCAGTTTGAATGGCAAGCAGAGCAACAGCAAAATGGTTTTTCGCCATGCCAACATCCGCTTTCGATACTTTGAGATTAAGGATCAAAAAAGCAAAAGGCGAGACGCATTGAATTCAATTGCAATGAATGGAGAAGCAATGCCATTTTTCGCTCACAGTATTTCGGGACAACCACCTGAATTATGGCAACATCTACGTGAACACCTCACTGTCGTGGCGCGTAATGCTGAAGAATTCGCCTCTACCTTCGGCAGTGGGGCATGGGCTTTTTTGTGCGGTTTACTGCACGATCTCGGCAAATACTCCTTGGCCTTTCAAAAGCGTTTATACGGGGGGAAGAGAGTTGACCACTCCCTCGCCGGAGCTCTTGAGGCCATCAGTTTTTTGGACTCCTGTTCCTATGGAGTATTTGCCAAGCCCCTGGCGCATATCATTTCAGGCCACCATACCGGTCTTGTCGATGGAGTTGCCGGAGAAATGGGTGGGTTGAGCCTGAGCGAACGATTGCGGACAAAGGACGCCATTCCGGACTATTCCGCCTGGCGTGAAGAGATTGTCTTGCCGAAGGGCAAGCTTTCCCTCCCGGCTTTCACGCAGAAAGGAGAAGCGGAGCTGGCCTTCAGCGTATGTTTTTGGATACGGATGCTTTATTCCTGCCTTGTAGATGCGGATTTTTTGAACACAGAATCCGTCATGGCTCCGGAAAGGGCAGCCCTGCGCGACGGGTATCCGAATCTTGCCGCTCTGCATGAGGCTTTCAACGTCTTTATGGTCCAAAAGACCGCCGAGGCCAAAGCGGGAAACGTCAACGAACAACGGGCAAAGGTGCTGGCGGCCTGCCGAAGAGCGGCCAGGTGGGAACAGGGGTTGTTTTCGCTCACCGTACCCACAGGTGGCGGCAAAACGCTTTCTTCCCTGGCCTTCGCTCTTGACCATGCGGCCGAACATTCCCTGCAACGCGTCATTTACGTCATCCCGTACACCAGCATCATCGAACAAACCGCCGGCATATTTCGCGAGGCCTTTGGCGCGAATTTCGCCCGCGCTGTTATCGAACACCATTCCAATGCCGAGGAGAAACCGGAGAAAGATCCCGAAAAGGCTGACCATCACGAAGACGCCCACACTCTGGCCTTTGAAAACTGGGACGCCCCCATCATTGTCACCACGGCCGTGCAGTTTTTCGAGTCCCTGTTTGCGGCACGGTCCTCCCGCTGCCGAAAGCTGCACAATATTGCCGGGAGCGTCATCGTCCTTGACGAGGCCCAGACTTTGCCTACGCCGTTGTACCGCCCCTGCCTCGCGGCCATCAGAGAGCTTACCGGCTTGTATCGGGCTTCCGCCGTACTGTGCACCGCCACGCAACCAGAAGTGGGCACAACACCCTGGAACCGCAACGGACTTGAGAATGTGCGGGAGATTATACCTGACCCGCCGGAGCTATTCCGGCGTCTTGAGCGGGTCAAGCTGGAATTTATCGGCACTGTGGATGTTCCGGCGTTGACGGCCAGGCTCGCCGGGCACGACAGAGCTTTATGCATCGTCAATACCAAAGCCCAGGCGCGTGACCTGTATGAATTGCTCCGCATGTCCCTACCAAAGGACAAAGCCCTTTTTCACCTCAGCACCTGGATGTGTCCGGCCCACCGCAAAACTGTATTGCGTCAGATCAACATCATGTTGAAGGATCCTTCCAGACCTCCCCTGCTGCTCGTGTCAACTTCGCTCATTGAGGCCGGGGTCGATCAAGATTGGCCTGTGGTTTACCGTGCTCTCAGCGGTGTCGACTCCATCGCCCAAGCCGCCGGGCGCTGCAACCGTGAAGGTCTGCTTAAGCGGGGCCGTACTTTTGTTTTTCAATTTCCTGAAAAGCAATACGGCGAGCAGGACCGCCGCAGAAGCGCAACAGAGGCCGTGCTGCGGGCAGGCCTGCCGCTGCTGTCGCCCGAGGCAGTGGCTCTGTACTTTAATGAATTACACTCCATGGCTGGATCCGAAGGGCTGGATAAGCCCGATATTTTGCAACGGGTACGGAAGCACGCGGAGAAAGGGATGTTCCCCTTCCGCAGCGTGGAGCGGGATTTTTGTTTCATCGAGGATTACGAATTGCCGCTGATCATTCCGTATAACGCCGCCGCGCGTGAGGCTCTGGACGCCTTGCGCGCGGGCAAGGCGGATCGCGCACTGTACCGCCGGTTGCAGCAATGGATCGTAGGCGTGCCGCAAAAAACAATGGGTGCACTTCTGGGCAAAAGCGTCGAGACCGTAGGTTTTGCCGGCCAGTTTTACGAATTGACGAACCTCGATCTTTACGACGGCCTGGAAGGAAAGAAAATTGATGCGCAAAGGCCGGGCTTAGGCCTGGACGTGCGCAACCCGGTTTTCCGTACGGTGGATGGGTTGGTGGTGTGAACGGGGAAGGAGTGAACGAAGAGCGACAAAGGATTCGCCATAAGGAGGTGCTGATGTACGGAGTGCGTCTGAGGATATTCGGCGACTATGCCTGTTTCACCCGGCCGGAGATGAAGAGCGAGCGTGTGTCCTACGATGTTCCGACGCCGTCCGCTTTGCGGGGCATTTTGGAAGCCCTTCACTGGAAGCCCGCCATTTCCTGGCGGGTGGACGCCGTGCACATGATGCGCCCGGTGAAGTTTACAAGCATTCGCCGCAACGAACTGGGCGGCAAAATCCCCACTAGAAATATCAATGAAGCCATGAAAAAGGGCTGCCCCCTGGCGGCTTTTATTGAAGACGACAGGCAGCAGCGGGCATCCCTGGTGCTCAAGGACGTGGACTACTATGTGGAAGCCCACTTTGTCCTTACGGACCAGGCCGGGCCTGACGATTCTCCCGGCAAGCATCTGGATATCTTTAACCGTCGCTTGGCCAAAGGGCAGGTTTATCACCAGCCCTGCCTGGGCTGTCGGGAATTCCCCGCCTTTGTGGCCCCTGTGGAGAGCATACCGCCATCGCCGGTTGCCGATAGTCCCGAGGGCAACCGGGATCTCGGCTGGATGCTTTATGACCTTGATTACCAGAACAACTATAGCCCCATGTTCTTTCGGGCAACGTTGGATAAGGGCGTCGTGCGCATTCCCGAACCCGATTCCCCGGAGGTGCGCCGATGATTCTTCAGGCTCTTAACAGCTATTACCGGCGGCTGTCCGAGCGGGAAGATTCGGATGCCGCACCTGAAGGATTTGCCCCACAGTCCGTAAGCTTTGCCTTGCAGCTTGACGAGCAGGGCGGGCTGCTGGATGTGCTTGATCTGCGCGAGCCCGCCGCCAAGGGCAAAAAACTGGTGCCGCGCAAGATGATCGTGCCTGCTCTCGGCAAAGCCCGCACTGTGGGTATAGAGCCGAACTTCCTCTGGGACGGCCCAGGCTATGTGCTTGGCCGCGACGACAAGGGCAAGCCGGAGCGCACCGCCAAGTGCCAAGAGGCCTTCCGGCATTTGCACGAAGAGTTGCTGCAATCCGTGGACACCCCGGAAGCCGCCGCCTTGCTGCGTTTTCTGCGGAATCCTTCGGCGCATGATCCGTGCATAGAGGAAAAATGGGCGGATATAGCCGCCGCCAACCTGGTTTTCCGCGTCGGCCGGCACTATCTGCACGAACTCCCCGCCTTGCGGGCCGCCTGGTTGGCCAGGGGACAAAATGCCGAAGACGGCGATGCGGGCATCTGCTTGGTGACCGGGGAACATACCGCTATCGCAAAACTGCACCCATTCATAAAAGGCGTGATGGGGGCGCAGACGGGTGGGGCCTCCATCAGCGCGTATAACCAGGGAGCTTTCGAATCCTTCGGCAAAGAGAAAAACTTCAATGCGCCGGTGGGCAAGGCTGCGGCCTTTGGCTACACCACGGCTCTCAACTATTTGCTGAGCAGTCCGGATCAGCGGCTGCGTCTTGGCGCGGCCACCGTGGTTTGCTGGGCCGAGCGTGACTCGCCCCTGGAGAACAATCTTCTGGCCCTTCTCAGCGGCCGGGAAGGCGGAAGCGGGAAAGCGGAAGCGGATACGGAATCCGCGCAGGAACGGGCCGACGTGCTGCGCCGCCTGGGCAAGGGCCTGCCCGTGGCCGAAGCCTGGCCAGGGCTTGATCCCGGAGTGCGCATCTACGTGCTGGCCCTGAAACCCAATGCCGCGCGTCTGTCCGTGGGTTTTTTTCTGCAAGGTCCGGCCGGAGAGTTTCTGGAAAATATCCGCAGCCATTACGCTAAGTTGGCCATTGAGCGCCGTTTTGACACCGAGCCGGAATTCCCCTCGGTGTGGCAGATTGCCCGCGCCGTGCTGGGGCAGCACAAGGACGCGGATGACATTCAGCGGCTCGGCGACGACCTGATCAAGAGCACTCTGTCCGGCCACGCCTACCCCGCCCATCTTCTGCCCATGTGCCTGCAGCGCCTGCGTTCGGGCGATGATCCCAACTCCGTGCGGGCAGGGCTCATCAAGGCCATGCTTATCAGAAATCACGCTCACAAGGAGGAGCTTATGTCCCTGAATCCCGAACACCCAAGTCCGGCCTATCAACTCGGGCGGCTCTTCGCCCTGCTTGTGGGTGTGCAGCGCAAAGCCATAGGACAGAACATCAACGCGGATATCCGCGATAAATATTACGGTTCGGCCTCGGCTACTCCGGCTGTGGTCTTTCCGCTGTTGATTCGCAACGCCCAGCATCACATCAGCAAGGCCAAGGCAGGCGGGTACGACAAACTGATCCGCGATGTGCTGGAGCATATCGACAACGAGTTTCCCCCTCATCTCGATTTACAGGCTCAGGGACTCTTCGCCCTGGGGTATTACCATCAACGGGCGGCAAAAGCCGTCAAGTCCGATGATGACGCTGTGCTTGAAAATTCTTCTATCGCGCAACAGTAATAACCGGCAAGGAGTCCGTAATGAGCGCCATTCAGAACCGCTATGATTTCGTCCTGCTTTTCGATGTGGAAAACGGCAATCCCAACGGCGACCCTGATGCCGGCAATATGCCTCGTATCGACCCGGAAACCGGGTATGGCGTTATCACCGACGTTTGCCTTAAGCGCAAGGCGCGCAACTTTGTAGATCTGACCAAATCCGGCAACGCGGGATACCATATCTATGTGAAGGAAAAGGCTATCCTGAACCAACAGCACGAGCTTGCCTATAAAGCGTTGAACCTTGATCCGGCCAAGGATAAGGCCAAAGCCGGGGATATCGAGCAGGCCCGAGACTGGATGTGCCAGAACTTTTATGACGTGCGCACCTTTGGCGCGGTCATGAGCACCGGCACGAACTGCGGCCAGGTGCGCGGCCCGGTGCAGATGGCTTTTGCCAAAAGCTGCGGCCCGGTAGTCCCGCGCGAAGTCACCATCACCCGGATGGCCGTAACCACCGAAAAGGAAGCCGAAGCCCAAAGGGGCGACAACCGTACCATGGGCAACAAATTCATCATTCCCTATGCCCTGTACCGCGCCCACGGTTTTATTTCCGCGCCCCTGGCCGAGCGAACCGGCTTTTCCGATACGGACCTGGAGCTTTTCTGGCAGGCCCTGCAAAATATGTTCGAGCATGACCGCTCGGCGAGCCGGGGGGAGATGGCCGCCCGCAGACTGGTGGTCTTCAAGCATGCAAACGCACTGGGCAATGCCCCGGCACATGCGCTTTTTGAGCGTGTCGGCATTGAGCGGACGGGCGATATAAACACCCCTCCCCGCAAATTTGCCGACTACACGGTGACGGTGAATAAACAGGGCTTGCCTGACGGTGTGGAATTACTGGAAAAGCTCTAAACAGCGAGGGTGGGGGCATGTATCTCGAAGCCGATTTCATCCCCCTCTCGGCCCTGCAGCATTACATATACTGCCCCCGGCAGTGTGCGCTGATCCATCTGGAACAGATATGGACGGAGAACGCGCACACCGCCGAAGGGCGGCTGTTGCACGAACGGGCCGACAGCGGCAAGACCGAAACGCGCGGCGACGTAAAAATCGTCACCGGTCTTTTGTTGCGTTCCGCCGAGCTTGGGCTGAGCGGCAAGGCGGATGTCGTCGAGTTTCGCCGAAAAGACGGCGACTGGTTGCCCTACCCGGTGGAATACAAACGAGGCCGGCCCAAAAAGCATGACGCCGATCGGGTGCAGTTGTGCGCTCAGGCCATGTGTCTGGAGGAGATGCTCGGCCGCCCGGTGCCGGAAGGAGCGCTTTTCTACGGCAAAACCCGGCGCAGGCAAGAGGTGGCTTTTGTTGCCGAACTGCGCGGCGAGGTTCGCAAAACCGCTCTGGGGATACACGAACTGCTGCGCCAAGGGGCAACGCCGCCGCCCCTTGCCGACGAGCGCTGCGCCGCCTGTTCGCTGTCCGAAGACTGCCTGCCCAAGGCCGCCGGCAAGCGGCGGTCCGCGTCGCTCTATCTTAAATCCTTGCGGGAGCCGACATGAAGCAGCATCTGAACACGCTCTACATTACCACGCAGGAAAGCTACCTTGCCAAAGACGGAGAATGCGTTGCCGTGCATCAGGGTGGAAGCCTCAAAGGCAAAGTTCCCATTCACACCCTGGGCGGCCTTGTCCTCTTCGGGCAGGTTTCCTGCAGTCCCTTTTTGCTCGGCCATTGCGCGGAAAGCAGGGTGGCCGTTTCCTGGCTGACGGAAAACGGTCGATTTCTGGCGTCGATGCACGGTCCGACACAAGGCAATGTCCTTTTGCGCCGCGAGCAATACCGCATGGCCGACAGTCCTGAAGCTTCCGCGAACATAGCCAGGGCAGCCACCATAGGAAAAATAGCCAACTGCCGTACTGTATTGTTGCGGACGGCCCGCGAACGGCCGGCTTCCGAACTTGATGCCGCCTGTTCCCGTCTGGCTGCCTGCATGGCTCGGTTGCACCCCGATTTGCCCCTCGACGTGGTGCGGGGGATTGAGGGCGAGGCGGCCAACACCTATTTCGGCGTTTTCCATTTGCTTATCGCCAGCCCTGATCCGGCGTTCCGGTTTTCAGGGCGCAACCGGCGTCCCCCTCTTGATGCCGTTAACTGTCTGCTTTCGTTTCTTTATACCTTGTTGGTTCACGATATACGCAGCGCCCTGGAAAGCTGCGGCCTGGATCCGGCAGTGGGTTTTCTGCATCGAGACCGGCCGGGGCGGCCAAGTCTGGCCCTGGATATGATGGAAGAATTTCGGCCGTATCTGGCCGACAGGCTCGCCTGCACTCTTATCAACAGGGGCCAGGTCAAGGCAAAAGGATTCAAGAAAACGGCATCGGGCGCGGTGGTGATGGACGACGTGACCCGGAAAGATGTAATTGTGGCATGGCAGGAGCGCAAGCGGGAAGAGGTGGAACACCCTTTTCTGCAAGAGCGGATGCCCATAGGGCTTGTGTGGCACAACCAGGCTCGCCTGCTCGCCCGGCATATACGGGGCGACCTGGAGACATACCCGCCTTTTGTCATACGGTGACGTTATGATGGTATTAATCAGCTATGATGTAAACACACAGGACTCCGACGGAAAAAAGCGTCTGCGCCGACTGGCCAAACATTGCGAAAACTGGGGGCAGCGCGTGCAGTTTTCCGTATTTGAATGCCTGGTGGACCCGGCTCAGTGGACTGCTCTGAGGGCAAAACTCGAGGCCTGCATGGATGAACAAAAGGACAGCCTGCGCTTTTATTACCTGGGGTCCAATTGGAAAAAGCGGGTGGAACATGTTGGAGCAAAGGCGGCTTATGACCCGGAAGGGCCGCTTATTCTCTGACAGGATACTATGCCTCGGCGCGCGAAGCGCGGGTACCCCAAGCGGACATGGTTTTTCTGGGGGTTTCTCGAAAATAAAATATACCGATTTTATTAACGAAACTATTTCAAGACAAGAATGTCGCTCCGCTTGCGGTCCATAAACGCCATATTCTCGCAAAACAGGAGGGAACAGCGTGTTTTAAAAGATAAAATTTGGGTAACAGTCGCTCCCCGCACGGGAGCGTGGATTGAAACCACGCTGTACAGGTATTTTCCCCGCCCCGTGGACGTCGCTCCCCGCACGGGAGCGTGGATTGAAACATCGGCGGACCCCTTAAAAAGGTCTATAAAAGGTCGTCGCTCCCCGCACGGGAGCGTGGATTGAAACAGAAGGTGAGGCAGGCCATGACGCTTAAAGATTGGTCGCTCCCCCCACGGGAGCGTTGTTTGACACGACCCTGAGGTGGTGGAACGGCAGTTC
>JAVBRE010000238.1:0-39438 GCA_031548325.1 Desulfovibrionaceae bacterium | reverse complement strand
TCATGCCCCTGCCGGGGGAGTTTGAGGGGGCGGAGCCCCCTCAGAAGGAGCTCTTTATGCTGCGCATCGCGGTGTTGGCGTCCGGCCGGGGAGGCAATCTGCATGCCATTCTCCGCCATCTGGCCCAAGGCCATATCCAGGCCCGCATCGTAAAGGTGCTGTCAAACGTGCCGAGCGCGCCTGTTCTGGATATCGCGCGCGCGGCGGGCATACCGGTCTGGGCGAAAAGCCACGGGGATTTTTCCGACCGGGCCGCCTTTGACGCGGCCATGTTGACCGAACTGCGCGAAGCGCAGACCGAGGCCGTGGTTCTGGCAGGCTATATGCGGCTTTTGAGTCCGACCTTTGTTGCCGCCTATTCCGGCAGGATGCTGAACATTCACCCGTCCTTGCTGCCGGCTTTTCCCGGCGCGGACGGCGGGGGCGACACCCTGGCTTACGGCGCCAAACTCGCCGGCTGTACCGTACATTTCGTTGTGGACGACACGGACGCGGGCCCCTTGGTCATTCAGGCGGCGCTGCCCGTGCGCGAAGGCGATACCAAAGAAAGCCTCATGCCGCGCGTTCACGGCCTTGAGCACCGCATCTACCCGCAGGCCATCGCCTGGCTGGCGGCGGGCCGCTTGCGCATCAAGGGCCGCCAGGTGCGGCTGCTGCCCGCGGAAAAAAAAGAAGAGTCAGAATACGCGGCGGCCTTTCGTCTCGCTGCCAGCCCTCTTTCCGCCGCGGACGAGGGTTGCGTCCCTCCGACGCCGGCTCTGGAATGTCTTATCAATCCGCCGCTGGACGAAGGGTTTTAGCATGGGTGATCCCCCGGCCAGGCCGGAAGAACGGCTGAAGAAAATCCTGCCGGCCCTGTCGGACGTGGCCGCCCTGGCCCACAGAGCCATGCTGACGGAAGCGCAGGCTTCTCCAAAGCCCGGTCTGGTCTGCCCGAACCACAACGGGTCGCACAAGGACATGGATTATCCCCTGTTCGTGACCAGCGCCGACTCCTTGCGGCCCTACCTGCTGCGTTGCGTCGAAATCGGCCTGGAAACGTGCGAAAAAAAACCGGAAGAAGTCTTTCCCCTGCTGCGCGCCGCCGGCTGCGACGCGGAAAAAGCCATGTTCACGGCGACAAAGGGCGTCAACACCCACAAGGGGCAGATCTTTTCCCTGGGCCTTTTATGCGCGGCCTGCGGACGTCGCATGGCCCGCGACTTCGAACTTGAGCCGGAATATGTCGCGGCGGACGCTGCCGCTTTTATTCGGGGCATTGTGGTCCGCGATCTGGAACCCTTGAAAACGACCTTGCCGCGACGCAAGCTGACCGCCGGAGAGCGCCTGTACCTGGAGCACGGCGCCACGGGCATCCGGGGCGAGGCCGAAGCCGGATTTCCCGCGGCGTTTGCGGCTTACCGGGCTCTTGCGGCTGACGTGGACCAACCGTTTGAACTGTCCATACCGCAATCTTTATTGCGGATCATGGCCGAATCGACGGACAGCAACCTGCTGCACCGCGGCGGAGCCGAGGGCCTGGCCTACGCCCGGTTTGAGGCGCAAAAGGCTCTCACTCTCGGCGGGATGTACACAGAAGAGGGCAAAGACGCCGTCATGGTCATGCGCGACGAGTTTCCCCGCCGCAACCTCAGCCCCGGCGGCTCCGCCGATCTGCTTGCGGTGTGTATTTTCTTTTTGCTGTTGCGGGTGCGTCCAAAGATTTTCACCCTCTGGTAAAGTAAGCAAAACTCCGGTACAGAATCTTCATGCAAATCGCCTATGACCTTGCGGGGCTGAAAGCCCTTGTCACGCCCGGCGCGGCTCATGCCGCGACCATCGGCAACTTTGACGGCGTCCACCTGGGGCATCGCCGGCTGCTGCAACGGACCCGCCAGCGCGCCGCCGCCAGGGGCATTCCTTCCGTGGCCGTGACCTTTGACCCGCACCCCCTGCGGGTCATCAGCGGCGTGCATCTGCCGGACCTTCTGACCCCTCTGCCGCGCAAACTTGAACTGCTCGGCGAAGCGGGCGTGGACCTCGCGTTGGTGTTGCATTTCACCCCGGCCATGGCCGCTTTTACGCCGGAAGAGTTCGTGCGCTCCGTCATGGTGGACGGCCTGCGCCTGACGGATCTGGTCATCGGGTACGATTACGCTCTGGGCAGAGGTCGCGCGGGCGATTATGCCGCTCTCTCCAGACTGGGCCGCCGCTGGGGTTTCAATGTGGAGCGGATGGACCCCTTGCTTGCAGGCGGTTCCATCGTCAGTTCCTCGCTGATCCGCGAAAGGATCAGGACCGGCGCCGTGGATGCCGTGCGGACCCTGCTGGGGCGGCTGCATTCCGTGGACGGCGAAGTGGTCCGCGGCCAGGGCCGGGGAAAAAATCTGGGCTTTCCCACCGCCAATTTGCGGCTTGGCGACACGCTTTTGCCGAATAAAGGGGTTTACGCCACCTGGACCGAACTGCTGCCCGGCACGGACAGCGACCCTCGTTTTTCGGCCGGATCGGGCGCCGGTCCCCTGGCCGGCGTCACCAGCGTGGGCACCAACCCCACTTTCGGCGGCACCGGTCTGAGCCTCGAAACGCATCTGCTTGAGCATCACGGCGATCTGTACGGAAAAACCCTGCGCGTGCATTTCGCAGGACGGCTTCGCGACGAAAAGCGTTTTTCCGACGTGCGGGCACTGGCAGACCAGATTGCGCTTGATGCGCGAAACGCCCGCGAATACCTTGGCCGGCCCGAAGCCGGACTTTGACCGGAAAAAACCATGAATCACCCTGCACTCTCTCACTGTCTGTGCCTGGCGCTGTGTCTGGCCCTTGCGCCTTTGTCCGCGTCAGGCACCGCATCCCCCGAAAAAAGCCCGGCCCAGGCCGTCGCCATGCTGCAAAAAGCCGTGGACACCAAAGACACGACTCTGATGGACCGCCATATCGACCTGGATTCGGTAATCGGCAAGGCGGCCGATGCCGTGCTGGCGGATACCGGCGCCGTGCGCCGGGCGCAGGAATCTTCTCCAACCGTGGCCGTGATTCTGGCGGGTCTCGGCTCTGACGAACGAACGCGGGGCGTGGTCCGGCAGCTTCTGGTCGCTGAAACGACCCAGTTCGTGCGCTACGGGGTTTCTTCCGGAGCCTTCGCGGGAACAGCGCCCAAAGGTTCCCATCCCGGCGCGGGGCTGTTTTCTTCTCTGTTGCGGGGAGGAATCAAGGACAAAAAAACCTTCGGTCCCGTGATCTTACGCAAAGAGACCGGCGACGAAGCGCTGATAGACTCGTCACTGGACGACGCGGCCGGCGGCCGCAGCTATCCCCTGGAATTGCGGCTGCGACGGCAGGACGGGGTCTGGCGGATAACGGAAATCGCCAATATCCACACACTGATCGGCCAGACGGCTCAAGGCAGGGACAAAAACAAGGGCAAGGCGCAATGAGCCGCCCGCGTTTTGCGTGCCTGCTGCTGCTCCTTACGGTCTTTTTCGCGCCCTCCGTGATTGCGGCCGCGACTCCGGACGAGATCCCGGCCGCGGACCGGGCCGTGGTCTGGCCGGGCAAGGATGTCGCATTGACCGTCCCCTTTGCCGAAAGCAACGAAAGCGACCTTTATTGCTCCCTGTTTCCGGACGCTTTTGCCGCCAAAACGGGCTGGCGCCTTCGGCTGCGCTATTTCGCCGCCGAAGCCGGCGCCCAGGCCTGGGCGCGTATGGCCGACGACGGCCCCGACGGCTACAATCCAACCGGAGTGAACATTCCCCACATCATTCTGCGCGGCCTTGCGCCCGACTCCGGCGTGGACCCGAAAACCATGAGCCTGTGCGTGATATTCGCCTACACGCCCTGTGTGCTCTGGAGCCCGAAACCGAACCCTTCGGCCCTGCGCGATTTTATCGAAACGGCCCGCAAAGCGCCGGGTTCGCCCCTGGTCGCCGGACCCGGCCGCCACAGCGCGGCCCAACTGGCCGCCCGCATGCTGGACAGAAACTCCGGGGTGCACAGCGGCTATCTGCCCTACGCCGGCTCCTCCGAGGCGGCCGGAGCCGCCAGAGAAGGCAAGGCCACTCTGTTCTGGGCGCATACCGTGACCCTGCCCGGCTTCGCCGGGGCCGTGCCCGTGGCCGTGGCCGCCGAACAGCGCCACCCGGCCCTGCCCCATACCCCCACCTTTCGCGAACTGGGCTATGACGTGGTGCAGGGCACAACCCGGGGGCTGGCCGTGCCCGCGGACACGCCGAAAGATATCCGCAGACGGATCGCGACGGTTTTCGCGGGCCTGAACGCCGACCCGGCCTTGCGCGCCAAAGCGGCAAGCCTGGGCTTCAGTTCTCTGGATCTGGACTATGAAAAAATCCCCGTCTGGTTCGCCGCCCAGAGCGAAAAATACCGCCGCCTGGCCGAAGACTATGAGATGAACAAGCAGGACTGAATGCAAAGCCCATTATCAAAGGGATCCGGGGAAAATCATTTTCCCCGGCTTGTCATTCTTCAGGCCGCTCTCATCCCGCAGCACCCAAAGCCCCAAAAAAAGCACCGCCGCCAGTCCGGCCATGAAGATGATAAAAGCCGGCACGTAGCTGCCCGTCAAATCGTACGCCGCAGCGGCAAACAGCGGGCCGCAGGTCGGACCCAGGTACCAGACCGAACTGACCGTGCCGTAAATGGTGATGAAATCTTTGCGGCCAAAGGCCGTTCCGGTGACCAGGGGGGATATGATTGTGGGGGACGCGGCCGCGCAGCCGAACACCACGGCGGCGCAGTACAGCAGCAGGGCGGAAGACGAAAAGTGCGCCAGCAGGGTGGCCAGAAACAGCGCGCAGAAGCAGAGGCCTGACGCCAGAACAAACAGGCCGCGCGTGCCCAGTTTGTCGTGCAGCAAACCCAGCACGGGCTTGTTCAGCACCTGAAACAGGCCGCCCACGCTGATGGCCGAAGTCGCGAACAGCGCCGGAAAGCCGAGGTCCGTCAAAAAGGGCTGCAACTGCGAAAACACCCCTGAAATACTGAAGGGAAAAAATGTCAGCACCAGGGTCATGGCCCAGAAACGCCGGGTTCTGACGGCCTGGGCGTAAGCCATGCCCGCTTCGCCTTTCTCTTCTTTTTTGCTCCCAACTACGCCCTCCGGGTCGCGCCCACCGCCGTTGTACGGCGCAAACCCCTTGTCTTCCGGCCGGAAGCGAAAAAGAAAAAAGAAAGGGAGCATCAGGCAAAAGGCGGCCAGACCCGATATTCGGTACGCCTCCTGCGGGCCGGCAGCGATGATCAGCTTTGCCAGCAGGGGGTTCCAGACCATGGCCCCCAAGCCGGAGCCAAGCAGGGTCAGGCCGATGGCCAGGCCCTTTTTTCTGATGAACCAATTGCTGACGAACATGTTCATGGTTGCAGTGCCGATAAAGGCCAACCCCAGCCCGATGCCCAGCCCCAGCAGGTAAAAATGGGCCAATTCGCGGGCCAGAGAAAGACCGGCCCAGCAGGCGGCGGCCAGCGTCCCCGCCAGCGCCGTCGCCAGACGCGGGTTGACGCGCCTGAACACGGCCCCGTTCAGAGGCACGAAAAACACGATCATCAGGGTTTGCAAAGACGTGTACAGCACGAACCGGCTGCGGCTGAAGCCGAACTGCTCGCAGACGGGCTTGATGAACTGGCCGCAGCTGTTGACCATCAAACCTGTGGCTCCGGCCAGGGCCAAGGCGGCCGCGCCGACCAGCAGCCAGCCGTAAAAAAACCTTCGTTCGGCCAAAAACGCTCCTTCCGGCGCGACAGCCGGCGGCGGAAAAAGATTTGCCGCCACCCGAACTATTGCCCAGAGCCGCCGCGCCGTCAACGCGATCTATACAGCCGCCCGCTCCTGCGTCACGGACCGCCCCGGCGCGGTCTGCTTGACAGACAGTCATTTTTTTGCTAATATATTTATGTAATTATATTTCTATATCGTAATCGTCACTGCTCCCCTTCTCCGCCTTAGTCCCCATCGCCTGAAAATGATCATCCGCCCGCCTTTGGCGGACGGGGCATCCCAGCATCTTGCCTGTCCGCACGGCGCGGGCAGGCGCGTGCCCGTATTCCCCATACAACACAGGAGCGAATCGTGACGCGGATTTTACAAAACCCCGATGTCAATGACGAACAAAAGAGCAGGCGTATTCAAAGCAACGGACTGACCGTCGACTGCTACGTTGCCGGACCCGATCTTGCGTGCCTCGCGCCCCCGCCCTTGCCCCTTATCGCTGCCTGCGCTAGTATGCCCCCCATGCATAAATCCCTGCCCGACCTGACGCCGCTTTTCGAGCGTTACGAGACCCTTTGCCGCGAAGCGGACGCCCTTTTCGCTCACGTGCGGGCGCAGCACGCCGATTGCGTGGCCTGCGCGCCGGGCTGTTCCGGCTGCTGCCATGCCCTGTTCGACCTGCCGCTTATCGAAGCCGTGTATCTGAACCATGCCTTTTTCCGGGCCTTTCCTTCCGGGGCGCAACGTTCCGCCCTGCTGGACGCGGCGGACGCGGCGGACCGGGCCGTGCACAAGATCAAGCGCCGGGCATTCAAGGACTGGCAGGGCGGCCGGGAAGAAAACGTCATCATGACGGACCTTGCCCGCGAACGGGTACGCTGTCCCCTGCTGGGCGAAAACGAACGCTGTTTGCTCTACGACGCCCGGCCTCTGACCTGCCGCGTATACGGCATACCCCTGAACATCGGGGGCAAGGGCTTCATCTGCGGCAAATCCGGCTTCACCTCCGGCGGAAACTACCCGGCCGTGAACCTGGACGTGCTGCGCGCCCGCCTGGCCGAACTCAGCCTGGATCTGGCCCGCCACACGCAAAGCGGCTATGCCGAAATACACACGCTGCTGGTGCCTGTCTCCATGGCGCTGCTCACCGAATACAACGCGGGCTACTTCGGCGTGAGAGGCGCGGCCTCCATCGTATCCCCGGAGGCGAAACCCCGTGGCTGACGCTTCTTCTCTTTTCGGCAAGAACGGCTCCCGCGCGGGCCCTTCCTCTCCGGACTCGCAGGCGTCGCACGCCCCGGAGGCGGAAGCCAAAAAACGCGGCATTTACGAGGGCATGAGTCCGCGCGGCAAGCGCTATGTGGACAAGATCGGCTATGAGGCCTGGGACCCCTTTGCCGAGCCCAAAGAGCCTCTGGACATACGCGCCGATGTCGGCAAGCGCACCACCCAACAGTTGGTGCGCGCCTTTTTGCAGGAACACCGTCCCGACGGAGTAGGCAACGCATACAGCCAGGGAGTTCTGGACTGTGCTCTGGGCATTGTGAACAAGGACGAAAAATTCCGGGGCGTCTTTGAATTCTGCCTCTGGTATGACACGCTGCTTCGCCGGGAAGGCCATAAGGACTGATTATGAAAGCCCGTTACGACAATCTTGACGAGTATATCGCCGACCTGCGCGCGGAAATCGAACGCGCGCCCGACTGCGCCAACCACCACTACAGCCTGGGGCTGGCTTATCTCAGCAAACGCGATTTCAGGGAAGCGGAAAAATCCTTTCGCGACGCCCTGACCCATTCGCCCCGCCTGGCCGAAGCGTACGTGCAACTCGGCGGCATCGCCATGCAGCGCGGCGACCTGGACGGCTGCCTCAACTACAACAAAGAAGCCGCCAACTGCCGCCCCCGTTTTGCCATTGCCTGGGGCAACATCGGTTTCGTGCACATGCAGCGCGGCGAAGCCAAAGAAGCCGTCACCGCCCTGACCAAAGCCCTGAAGTGGGACCCGAACTTCATTCAGGCCCTGACCACTCTGGCTTCCGCCCACCATCTGCTGGGCGACGTGGAAAAAAGTATAGCCCTGGGCGAACGGGCCGTGGCCATGCAACCCGCTTTCGGCCCGGCCCACAACAACCTGGCCCTGGCCTGCCTGGACGCCGGCGACCGGGAAAAGGCCCTGTTCCACGCGAAACTGGCTTTGGAAAACGGCTACGACCCGGCCCCGGAAATCCGCAAGGAACTGAACCTGTAAGCCCACCGGAGCGCGGCATGCCGGCATCCGCCTACCCCACGCCCCTGGAAGGCGATTTCGTCCTCAGGGGCTTCCGGTTCCATACCGGCCAAAGTCTGCCGGAATTGAGAATCCATTACCGGACCATCGGCGATCCCTCGGGTTCGCCCGTTCTTGTTCTGCACGGCACGGCGCGTTCCGGCGCGACCATGCTGTCCCCCGGCTTTGCCGGGAAACTGTTCGGTCCCGGTCAGGCTCTGGACTCCCGCAAGCATTACCTTATCCTGCCCGACGCCATCGGCGCGGGCTCTTCCGCCAGGCCCTCGGACGGACTGCGCGGCCGTTTTCCTCTTTACAATTATGACGACATGGTCCTGGCCCAGTATCGCCTGCTGACCGAAGGCCTGAATATCGGACACCTGCGGGTCATTGTCGGCAATTCCATGGGCGGCATGCACGCCTGGCTCTGGGCCGCGGCATATCCCGGATTCATGGACGGCATCGTGCCCCTGGCCGCGCTGCCCGCAGCCATGTCCGGCCGCAACTGGATGCTGCGCCGACTGCTGACCGATTCCATACGCCAGGACCCGGCCTGGATGGACGGCGAGTATACGGAACAACCCCGGCAGTTCCGCCTGATGCAGGTCTGGTACACACTGGCCAGCACCGGCGGGTCCCTGGCCTATCTGTCCAAAGCGCCCGACCGTGAAAGCGCGGACGCCCTGCTCGACCGCATGCTGGCCGAGCGGACGACCATGGACGCCAACGACTTTCTTTACCAGTGGGACGCATCCCGCGACTATGACCCCGAGCCGCGCCTGGACAAGATCACGGCGCCCGTTCTGGCCGTCAATTCCGCCGACGACGAGCGCTGTCCTCCGGAAAGCGGTCTGATGGAACGAGCCCTGAATAAACTGCACAGCGCCGAGTACCATTTGATTCCGGCCGCCGCCGACACGAGCGGCCATGCAACCGTCATGAACGCGGCCTTCTGGAAGGACCGGCTGGAACGTTTCATGCAAACCTTGCCCCGCCGGGGCGACTGAAACCCGGAAACATCTTATGGCACAAGAAAGCAACCGCTTCTACGACAGCTTCGCTCCCTTCTATCCTGTGTTCGATCTCTTTCTGGGCGCGCCCAAAAAGATCATGATCCGGCGCATCAATACAGAAAAACCCGGCCGCCTGCTGGAAATAGGCGTGGGCCGGGGCGACACCCTGGCGGCTTACAAGCACCCCGCCCTCACCGGCATCGACATCTCGCAGGGCATGCTGGCCTTTGCCCGCAAGAGGGGTCTGGCCAACTGCGACCTGCGGGTCATGGACGCAAGCGACCTCGCCTTTGACGACGCCTCTTTTAATTACGCGGTGCTGGCGTATGTGCTGTCCGTCATTCCCGACCCCGACAAGGTGATGAACGAGGTCTACAGGGTGCTCGGCCCCGCCGGGCGCGTCTTCATTCTCAATCACACCAGCACGGGCGCCGCGCGGCAGACCCTGAACCGCTTTCTGGCTCCCCTGGCCAAACGGCTGCATTTTTCTTCGGTCTTTGACACGGAAGCCGTCATAGACCCTGCCAAATTCACTGTCATCGAACGCAAGCGCTGTTCGCTTGTGCCCAACATCACTCTCTTCGTGCTGGAAAAGAAGGCGAGCCCGGCATGAGGACTACAGTTTGAGGCGAATATGGCCACCCAGACCAAAACGCAAGGCGTCGCGCCGAAAAAGAAACGCACCCTGCACCGCATAGCGGCCAAGCCCCGCATCACTCCGGGCGCATCCCCCGGCGCCCTGATTCCTTTGGCCGGGTCGGCCCCGGCCTCCGTCCGGGTGCTGCGCCTGGCAAAAGGCGCGGCCGCGCCCGCGCCCGAGGATTGGTCCGACCTGAAAAACCTGCCTCTGCCCGACCCCAAACAGGAAACCTGCTGGGTGCGGGTCACCGGCATGGGCGAAGTTGCGCCCTTGCAGGCCATCACCGAATTTTACGGCATCCGCCGGCTGGCTTTGGAAGACATTCTCAGCCCCGGCTGGCGCACGAAAGCGGAAGAGTACGGCGACTACCTTTTTTTCATTTTGCAGGCCCCGCCGGACGCCACCGCCCTCGGCAAAGGGGAGCACCTGTCCCTGTTCTGCAAAGGCGGCCTGATCATCACATTTGAGGAAAGCCCCACCACCCTTGTGGATTCCTTGTGGGACCGCCTGCAAAAAGAACCGCCTTCGTCAAAAATAACCCATCTGGCCGGATTTTTGGCGTACCAGGTTCTGGACATGATCGTGGACCGTTTCTTTCCCCACCTGGACCAGAAGGATGAAGCGCTGGCCGATCTGGAAGAGTGCCTGAGCCGCCGCTCGCCGGGCCGGGCCGAACTGAACCGGCTGCACGAAATCAAGCGAGACCTTCTGACCTTGCGCCGTCTGCTTTCGCCCTACCATGAGCTGGGGGTCGTTTTTCGTCGGCACCGGCCGGAGGAATCAGGCTCGGAACTGCGGCCTTTTTTCGACGATTTCAACGACCATGTGGTGCAGGCCGCCGATCTGCTTGAAACTTACCAGGAAGTGGCAAAAGCTCTGGACGAGATCTACCAGACCGCCATGAGCAACCGCATGAACGAGATCATTAAAATTCTGACCATCATCTCCACGCTGTTCATGCCCCTGTCCTTTCTGGCCGGAATTTACGGCATGAACTTCGAATATATGCCGGAGATAAAAACAATTTACGGTTACCCCGTGTTGCTCTGCGTCATGGCGGCCGTCGCAGGGGGCATGCTCTGGTTTTTCCGCAAAAAAAACTGGTTCTGAGGAAAAGCTGCCCATGGCAAAGGATTTTTCTCTCGTCCGCAACGCGCTGCTGATGCCCTTTGAAGGCAGCATGGACGCCTTTGCCTCCGGCGTCTTCGCGGACGGCGCCTTTGTCGAGGGAACGCTGCTGGAGCGCGGCAAACCCGCGACAGTAAAACATCCGGAAGAGCACCTGGCCGGAACCTATATCTTCGGCGGCTACCTGTTCGCCCACTACGGGCACTTTCTGTTGGAAAGCCTTTCCAGAGCCTACGCCGTGGCCCGGTGCAAACCCTGGCCGGTGCTGGTCATGAGCCCCAACGAACAGATCGGCGGCTTTCAGCGGGAAGTGCTCGCCTGCATCGGCCTGAACAACGAAATCATCCGCATAACAAAACCCACCAGTGTGGAATCGCTGGTTCTCTCGCCCGCCGGCAGCATCATCCACCCCCCACGCATCAGCCCGGAACAGCTTGAAGCGCTCGGCAAAGTGCAGCCGCCCGCCCGCCAGCCCCACAGAAAAGTCTGGCTTTCCCGCAGCCGCGTCCAGGGCGGCGGCGTGGAAGACGAGGCGGAACTGGAACGGGAAATAGCCCGGTTGGGATGGGAAATCGTCCACCCTCAATTTTTGCCCGCCAAACGGCAGGCGCAGCTTATCGGTTGCGCCGGGCGGGTCGCGGGTTTTGACGGGTCCGCCTTTCTCACCGTTCTGCTGGCCCGGCAGGTACAGGGGCGTTTTCAAATCTTCAGCCGCCGTAATCGTATCCCCTTGGCCATACGGTACATATTCGCGGCCAAAGGCATTGCGCTTGAAGAGCATGTGCCGGCTGTGGAGCACCTGAGCGGACAGGGCGCTTCTTCGCGCTATCGCCTGCAGGACCCCGAAGAGGTGTTGCGTGTTCTGCGGGGGTGACGTTCAGGTTTGCCGGCGAACGAAATCGTGATAGGTTCCCCGCATGATCAAGGTCGTTCACGTATCACACTCTTTCGGGCCGTTCTGGGCCGTCAAAGACTGCACCTTCACCCTGGGCAAGGGTGATTTTCTCTTTCTTTCCGGTCCGTCGGGCGCGGGCAAGACCACGCTGCTGCGCATTCTTTACGGGGCCTTGCCCTTGCAGCGGGGTGAAGCCCGGGTGGCGGATTTTTCACTGGGCAACCTGAGCAAGAAACAGGTGCCGCTCCTGCGCCGCCAGGTCAGTGTGGTTTTTCAGGATTTCAAAATACTGCCCGAGCGCTCTGTCAGGGCCAACATCGCCCTGCCCCTCGAAGTGCGCGGCCTGGCTCCCCTGCATGTGGAACGCCGGGTGCGGGCCGTGGCCAAGGCCCTGAACCTGGACGGGCGTCTTTCCGCGCCCTGCGGCGAACTGTCCGGCGGTGAGCAGCAGCGCGTGGCCGTGGCCCGGTCCTTTGTGGTCAACCCTCAGGTGCTGCTGGCGGACGAACCCACGGGCAACCTGGACCCGGAACTGTCGCTGCGGCTGATGGACCTGTTCATGCAGTTTCAGGCTTACGGCACCACAGTTATTTTCGCCACGCACAGCCACGAATTGCTGCGCCGCCATCCCTCGGCCAGACTCATGCGCCTGGAAGAAGGCATGATCACCTACGCCAACTGGCCGGGCGCCATTCTGACCCGCCGGGCGGACCGGGAGGAAGCGGCCCTATGATCCGCATTCTTTTTCGCCTGGCCGCGCAGGGGCTGCGCGATCTGTCCCTCAACCCTTGGGCTCAGACCCTGACGCTGGCGGCCGTGACTCTGGTGGCCTTTTTGTCCGGCCTTTTTCTGATGGCGCTGGTGACTCTGAACCACCAGTTGGGCACCATACGCGGGGAAACCGCCTTTCAGGTCTACTGGAAAACCGGCGCGGACATGCAGACCGTGCGCTCGCAATGGGAAGGCATGCGCCACGTGCCGGGTTTCGCCCGCATCCGGACCTTTACCGCCGAAGAAGCCTTGAAAAGCCTCGGAGAACGCCTGGGCAGAAGTGAGCGCGCGCGTAACAGCCTGGACAAGGCCTTTCCCGTGCTGGGCGAAAAAAACCCCCTGCCGCCCACGGCTCTTGTCACCTTTATTCCCGGAGACGAGAACTTTGAGCGCTGGATGGCGGAAGTTACGGATTACCTGAAAAATCTGTCCGGCGTGGAACGGGTGGCCGCCACTCCCTTGCGCGACGAGCTGGGCCAGGCCTGGCGCAAGATCAGCCAGTACGTGATGTGGCCGTCCATCGCCTTTTTGTGTTTGGTGCTAGCCCTGGTCGTAGGCAACACGATCCGCCTCTCGCTGCTTTCGCGCAGCCAGGAAGTGGAAATTCTGCGCCTGGTGGGGGCCTTTACCTGGTACATCCGTCTGCCGCTCGTGGTGGGCGGCGCGGTCCAGGGCGCTCTGGGCGGCTGTTTCGCCCTGGCCATGCTGCATTTTGTGCACCAGCACATCAAGGACGTGCTCAATTTTCCGCCCCTGATGATGGAAATCCGCTTTCTGCCGCTGGAACTGGCCATACTGCTGGTGGTCGTACCCGCCCTGATGGGCGTCATCGGCAGTTGGACCGCCGTCAAAGACTGAAAAAAGGCGCTACCACTCTTTGAAAATTACCACCGTGGCGATGACGATCAGAATGAAACCGAGCAAATAGTTCCACTTGAATGGTTCTCCAAGGTAGACCACGGAAAAGAGCATGAAAACCGAAAGGGAGAGCACTTCCTGAATGGTTTTCAATTGCGTGGCGTTAAAATAGCCGTAACCGTAGCGATTGGCGGGCACTTGCAGACAGTACTCGAAAAAGGCGATGCCCCAACTGGCCAGAATCACCAGAACCAGCGAAGTGGAACGATACTTGAGATGCCCGTACCAGGCCACGGTCATGAACAAATTGGAACAAAAAAGCAGGCCGACGGTCGTCAACAGCGGCGTCGGCAGAGAAAAAGACATAGGTCACCTCACGGCAAAAAAATGCCGCGCCAGTATACCTCCTGCCGCATCCCGGTCAAGAGGGGCTCAGGACGAAGTATCGAGAAACTTGCCCTGATCGCGCAGCAGCATGTCCAGCAGCAGATTGCGGATCTGGCTTTCAGACACGCCGCTCGCCTCTTTGCCCGTGCGACTTGCCGCTGCCGCGTCCGCCGCCGCTGCGCCCGTCTGGGCTCTGGCCGCCGTGACCGCGAGAATATCCGCCTGGTGGTTCAGATGCTTGGCTTCGTTGGCGTAGGTTCCGGCCATGACCCGATACCCGGAAGCCAGGGTTTTCGCCGTGGCCGCGCTCTCTGAAAGAGTGCTCAGGGTGGCCTCGATGTTGGCCGGGGTCAGGTCCGTGTCGGGATTGAAATTTTTCAGGTCCGAAAGATCGCGCAGAGTGAAACTGGACGGCGCGGCGCCCATCTGAATGGACAAATCCGCGCTTTTGCCGTCAGCCGACCTGGCCAGACGCTCATCCCCGGTCCAGCCGTCCCCGTCCAGCAGGGATATGCCGTTGTACTGCGTGCCGGAAATGACGGCCTTCAGCGAGGAAGCCAGGTTTCTGTACGTATCCGCCGCGTCCGCCGTGGCCGTGCCGTCGCTCACCGACTGGGCCAGCGTCTGCATCCTGGTCAGGATATCTTCAACGGAACCCGCGGCATCCTGGGCTATTTTGGCAATGGCGGCGCCTTCTTCGGCGTTGCGCGAGGCCTGCTGCAGCATTCCCGCGTCGGAGCGGATGCGGCCGGTCAGGGCGGCGGCGGAAATTTCCCGGCCGCTTTGCGGCCTGGGGTGCAGCAGGGTGTCGGCAATAACATCGTCAAGACTGCCCCCCTTGGCGATAGCCTGGGCAAGAAACTGCTGGCCCAGAAGGGCCAGAGTCTGCAAGCGCAACGAGGGTGACGACGGCATGCTGCCTCCGGAGAAAGTTCACGACATTTCTCCTATCGGCAAAAGCAGCGGAAAAGTTTAGAGCGATTTCACTTTGAAATTGCCCGACAGACGCGAAGCAAACGCCCGCGAATCGCGTCAGTTATCTTTGTAATCTCGCATTGTTATGTGTAAAGACTATGCCGTTCCCGAAACTTTCTTTACGTAATCTCAAAAATGAAATGCTCAGGGGTTTTGCAGGGGGAAACGTTCGGTAGAGCGCGGCACATTGTCCCCGCTCAGAGTGATCAGCACGGAAGCCACATCAGTCACGGCGAGGTTCGAAGGCAGGGCAAAGGTCGTGCTGACCTTTTTATAATTGTTTATCCGAAAACTCAGGTCAGCGCGGTCGACCTGGGTGATTTCCGCTGTCGCGCCCGCGTTGGTGATCACCGCCAGGGTGACCCGGCCGTTCAGAAGCAGCTGCGGATCCTGATTGTTGAGGTCAAAAGACATGCGGATGCGCGTATTGCCCGACGCGCGCAGCGACATGTTGGTGATTTTCGCCGGGTGGCCGTCATAGGGCGCTGCCGCTGCGGTGGCGTTGCCGACAACCGCCGCGGGCCGGGTCTGGTTGCCCGCGGCCGTGGCGAGGCCCGCCCCTCCGAAAGCCGCTCCGGGCGTGGTGGCATTCGCCGGCGGCGCGACAGGCATGATCGACGCCGCTCTCCGGGTCTGGTTGGCGGCGCTCATGGACGCATCGCCCGCGCCCGAATACCCCGGACTGACGCTGCTCACGCCGTTGATGCCGGCCGCGCCCGCGGGGCCCGTCCCCGAGGCGACGCCGATTCCTGCGGCTGCAAAGCGGTTCTGGCTGACTTCCTGAATCTTTTCAAGATAGATCAGCGGCTCAAGCCTGCGGCGGGTTTCCGCAAGCTGCTGTTCCAGGTCGCGGCGCTCGTCCTGCAGATCGTTGTATTTCTTCTTGTAGTTGTAGGCGAGATAACCGCCCGCGCCCGCCGCGGCGAAAACCAGCGCAAGAAAACAAAACAAGAACTTCAGCCAGAACGCCCGCAGACGAAAACGGCGGACTCCGCAATCATCCCGCATCAGCAGCACGCTGTACACAGTCTCTTTTTTGATGACCGGCTTCATGGCGTGAAGGCGCTCCAGTCTTCCTGAATGATGCGCCAGGCACCGTTCGCCCGTTTCAGGCGCAAGGTTTTGACGCCCTTGTCGGAATAGCCGCTTTTGTCGGCGTATTCCTGGTGCATGTCGGCGGTGACGCCCGCGGGCGACAGCACCGAAATGCGCAGGTTGGTCAGTTTCACCCGCTTGGGCGCGGCTTTGCCCCACACGGCTTTCTTGTGCGATTCAATGGCTGCTGCCCCCTTGCGCTCGCCCTGCGCCGCGTTCTTGTCATAACAGGCCATATACAACTTGCGGTCGCCGCTTTCCCAGGCTTTGCGCCAGCGTTCGACGAACAGGGCCCCGTCGGCCGCGGCCTTTTCCAATTCCAGGGCGGGATCGGGTTTCGCGGCGGTCCGGACCGTCTGGGGCGCAGCTTGCGGCTGAACCTGAGCCACGACCTGCGTGGGCGGCGCGGCCGGGGCGGGCGGTGTCTGAGCTTGCGCGGTTTCAAGCGCCGGCTGCGTCTGAGCACTCGGCTGCGCGAGAGCCTGGGCAAGCGCGGCCGGGGCGGCATCCTCTTCGCTGCGAGGGTTGGCTTCCGCCGCCGGTATTGCCGCTTCCCCAAGACTTGCAGTCAAAGTGCCGGAAAGGTGCGGCGCCCATTCCATGCCCACGATGCGCATTTCACCCCTGGCATCACGCTGCCAGTATAGACGGCGAACGCCCTTGGCGGAAAGGTTGGGCGCGCGGTAGTCCTGCTGAAACCAGGTCACCCAGTAGCCCGGCCCCTGCATGGCCTGCACGTTCTGCACTCTGGTTTCTATCCAGGGCAACTGCTTGAACAGCCGTTCTTTCTGGGCGCGGAAGGCAGAAAAAGTTTCACCCTGAGCGATGCTGTACGCCTCAGGGTCATAGTAGTCGAACATGGTCTTGGAACGGCCGGACCAGGCTTTGGCCCAGGCCTGGGTCCGTTTTTCAAGTGTGGCGAGCAGGGTCCGGTCCTGCGTCGGAGCTACCGGATTGAAACTGACGGCGGAAGCAAGCGCCACCGGGGTGCCCGGCGGCAAATTTTTGCCCAGAATCGCGATGTCGCCGTTATTCAGAGCCACGCAACCCTGGGTTTCTTTGGGCACGATGGGCGTGCCCCGGCCGTGTATCCAGATGCCGTAGCCGGTTTTTTTGCGCAAACGGTCCACTGGGTTGGGATAGTTCAGGGTGTAGGCTTCGTTGCCGTATTTGGTAAAATCAAGGCCTGACGAAAGTTTTTGCGAGACGAAATAAATACCCTCGGGCGTCTTCAGATCGCCGCGCACCAGCTTGTCGCCGTCCGCCTGCCCCGTGGTGCAGGCATATTGGTCGGCCACGCGCAACGGGCTTTGCCTTTCGAACACGAAGAGCGTCTGGCGGCTTTTGTCGACGGCCACCACGCGCGGCGGCGTGACGGCGTGCCCCAGGATCAGGGCTTGCCAGCCGGCGGGGGAAAGGCCGGGCGAAGGGTTGTCCGGACCTGTCTGGGCCGCCGAAGACGCGACGGGCAACAGCGCCGCCGCGAAAAGAATGCCGAACCAGGTACGAAGACAAAACCGGGTTTTCGTCATGCAGAACCTTCACCGGGCTGGCGCAACACCGGCGGCGCCAAGGTTATGAGCGAGCAAGGGTCACCAGTTCAGGCCGCGTGAATATGGCCCGCAGCTTGTAGCCCGCCGCAAGCAACTGTTCCCGGCCACCCTCGCCCCTGTCCAGCACGGAACAGATCACGGCGACGGAAAGACCGGCATCGCGCACACGCTTGCAAGCCTCTAACACAGAACCGCCCGTACTGACAACATCCTCAAGCATGGCTACCGAGTCCCCGGCTTTCACGTTGGCCATGCCCTCTATGTAGCGGCCGGTGCCGTGGTCTTTGACCGCCTTGCGCACGATAAGCCCGGCCAGAGGACGGCCCTGAATGTACGAAATAACGCTGGTGGCCGAAATGAGCGGGTCGGCCCCCATGGTCATGCCGCCCACGGCCACGATCGGCAGGTCGGCCAGCATGCTGTTGAACAGGGAACCGATGAGCCAGGCCCCTTCGGGATGCAAACTGGTCTGGCGGCAGTCGAAGTAGTAGTCGCTCTTCCTGCCGGAAACCAGGGTAAAGTCGCCTTCCATGTAGGAACGTTCCACCAGGATGCGGGCCAGACGTTTTTTCAGAGCCGTGATGTCCATTTTCATATGCTGCCTCTATTAGAACAGATTAATTCGTCGTTTTCGGCTTGCTCCGCCCGCTATGCGGCGCATCGGTCTTTCAGACCGGCGTCTAGTACACTGTCAGATCTGATTTTTTAATTGTTACAGTGTACTAGCCGAACACGCGGGCAAAAATCATGTCTTCGTGACGCAGATACGCCTTGAGGTCAAAAAGGCCGTCCAGAACGGCCGGGGACAGACGGGCGGAAACACTTGAATCAACACGCGCCAGATCGGGGAAGGAGCGTTTCGTCTCCCAACTGCGCATGGCGATCTTCTGCACCAGTTCATAGGCTTCCTGACGCGGCATTTTGGCCTCTTCGACCAGGGCGGTAAGTACGCGCTGCGAGAAAAAGAGGCCGTACGAGGCCATGAGGTTGCGTTCCATGTTCTCGGGAATGACCCGCAGGTTGTCCAACAGCTTTGCCAGACGGTTCAGCACATAATCGGCCAGAATGGTGGAATCGGGCATGATCACCCGTTCGACCGAAGAATGGCTGATGTCGCGCTCATGCCACAGGGCCATGTTTTCCATGGCCGCCAGGGCGTTGCTGCGGATCAGCCGGGACAGCCCCGCCATGTTTTCGGCAGAGATGGGATTCTTTTTGTGGGGCATGGCGGACGAGCCTTTCTGGCCCTTGGCAAAGCCTTCTTCCGCTTCCAGCACTTCCGTGCGCTGCAAGTGGCGCAGCTCGGTGCACAGCCGTTCCACCCCGCCCGCCGTCACGGCGAGGGCCGTGAAATAGTGGGCGTAGCGGTCCCGCTGGATGATCTGGGTGGATACGGGGTCCACCTCCAAGCCCAGAATTTCGCAGGTGATGCGTTCCACTTTCGGGTCGACCATGGCGTAAGTGCCCACGGCTCCGGAAATCTTGCCCACCCGGACGCCCTCCACGGCCTGGCGAAAACGCTCCCGGTGCCGGACGAATTCCGCGTAAAAACCGGCCATCTTCAGCCCGAAGCTGGTGGGTTCCGCATGCACGCCGTGGGTGCGGCCCATGCAAAGCAGCCCTTTGTGACGGTAAGCCAGATTCTTGATAACCCCGAGCAGCCCGTCCAGGTCTTGCAAAATCATGTTTCCGGCCCGGACCAGCAGCAGGGCGTTGGCCGTATCCACGATATCCGACGAGGTGCAGCCCAGGTGAATGAAACGCGCGGACGGACCGACCTTTTCTTCCACCATGGTCAGAAAGGCGATGATGTCGTGGCGGGTTTCCTCTTCGATGGCCAGGGTCCGTTCCACGTCAACGTCCGCTTTGGCCTCGATTTCGCGCAGGCTCGCGTCGTCGACGACGCCCAGGCGGTTCCAGGCCCGGCACACGGCGATTTCCACTTCCAGCCAGGCCCGCAGGCGGGTTTCCAGGGTCCAGAGCGCGCCCATGGCCGGGCGGGTATAACGGTCAATCATACAAAACTCCTTGCAAGCGCAAAGTACTGATACTTACCGCGCCTTGCAAGCCGTTTTCCATGCCGATCCGGGTTATTCGCCGCAGCCCTTTTCGCGCCCGCAGCCGCGCGGAACACGGCTGAAAATAAGGCTGGTGAACATGCAGAAAACGCCGACTATGGTGAAAACCATGCCGAATATGTGCGACATCTGCGCCTGTGGAACCGCGCCCCCGTAGGCCGCCGTGAACGAGCGCAGCAGGGCGGCGGCGGCGGCCACGCTCATGCCGGAAGAAACCTGCATGGCGACGGAAAGCAGCATGTTGCCGTCGGCGGCTTCCTTGTTGCTCAGATCAATGAGCGTGACGGAATTCATGGCTGTGTACTGCATGGAATTGACGGTGCCGTACACGGTCAGCAGCAGCAAAAGAAGCGCATAGGGCATGTCCGGAGAGATCAGACGGAAAGAGACGAGCATGGCTCCGAGCAGCAGGGTGTTAGCGGTCAGAAAAACCCTGAAGCCGAAACGGTCGACCAGGCGGCCTATCCATTGCTTGCCGGCGAAACTGGCAAAAGCGAGAGGAATCATGGTCATGCCGGCCTTGACGGGTGAAAAGCCGGCCCCCAGTTGTAGAAAAAGCGGCAACAGAAAAGGCACGGTTCTTGACCCCAGACGTGAAAACATGTTGCCGATGATGCCCACGCTGAAGCTGGGGTTGCGAAACAAAGACAGGTCAAACAGCGGGCTTGCGACCCGCAGGGAGCGCATGCCGTATGCGGTCAGCAGGGCCACCCCGGCCCCGGCCGCGCAGACGGCCTGGAAAAGGGAAAGACTCAGGTTGCCCGGGCCTTCTACTGCCAGGGAAAAAAGAACCACCGCACCGCCGAAGAGCAGAAAGCCGGGCAGATCAAGCGGCGTCTTTTCGCCTTCGTCCGGCAACTCGGGCATAAAACGCAGGGCCAGAAGCCCCCCCAGCAGACCCACGGGCAGATTGATCAAAAAAATCCAGTGCCAGGAAGCGTACTGCACCAGAAAACCGCCGAGGGCCGGACCCAGCAACGGGCCCACAAGCCCCGGTATGGTGATGAAACCGAGCACCTGCACCAACTGGCTGCGGGGAAAAGCCCGGATGGCCGAAAGCCGCCCCACGGGCACCATCAGCGCGCCGCCCGCGCCCTGAACGATACGGGACGCCACAAGCAAATCCAGACTGGGCGAAAGCGCGCAACAAACGGAACCCAGCGTGAACAGAAACAGCGCCCAGACGAAAACCCGTTTGCTGCCGAAACGGTCCGCCAGCCAGCCGGAAAGTGGAATAATCACGGCGGCCGTCAGCATGTAGGTGACGATCACCGACTGCGCGTGCAGGGGCGACACGTCCAGGCCCGCCGCTATGCCGGGCAGGGCGGTGTTCAGAATGGTCCCGTCAAGACGCTGCATGAAAAAAGCGACAGCCACGAGCCAGGGCAAAATCCGCGCCGCGGCCGGGCTAAGTATGGCTGACGAAAGTTTCATAATTGTTCTCGCAGCGAAAATCATAGTGCCGCGGAGGCAAGGGTCAAGGCGCGGACGGAAAAAAGGCCGGACGCTTTGCACAGTCCGGCCTTCAGTCGGAATAACTTCCGCTGGCGGTTTTTTCAGTCAGCCGCTTTGGCGGCGGGTTCGGATTTCGCTTTCGGCTTGTCCGGCGCGGCAGCGGCCGGGCTTTCCTGTTTTTCGCCGCCGGAAGCCGAAGCTGTCACGCCGGCGGCATCGGCCGCTCCGGCCGTATCGGCCGCGGCGGCGCCTTCGCTTTTGCGGTTGCCGTACTCGGTCACGTACCAGCCGCCGCCTTTGAGCATGAAGCTTGTGCTGGAGATAAGCCGTTCGGCCTCGGCGTTGCACGCCGGACAGGGTACACTGCGGATGTCGTCGGCGTGCTTGTGCCACTCTTCAAAAATCTTGTGGCAACTGTGACAGCTGTATTCGTAAATGGGCATGGGACACCCCCTGCAAAATTCTGTACCTGATATCTAATCAGTAGCGCGAACCTGTCAAAGGCCAAAACGTAACGCCTGCGGCGCAAACCGCAGGCGTTACAATCAAACGGTCAGGCGTTGTTACGCTTTTTTGGCGGCGGCTTTGGCTTCGCGCACGCGCTGCTTCAGGCGTTCTTCCCGGCGCTTGCGGCGGCGGTCCAGCTCTTTATGGCGTTCGATCTTCTTGTGGGACATGGCCTACTCCTTAAGAAAGCTGCGTAAAGGGGTATTCGATAGCGCAGCCTGCCGCTTTTGTAAAGCGAATATGAACAGACCGACGCCATACCGAAGCTGCCGGCCGCTTGGGACAAAAACCGGTTGATCAATGTGTTACGCCGCCATCGTCTCCTTGCGCAGCATGTCTATGGCCATGCCCATTTCCTGGCGCAGCCTGTTTTTGACGGATGCCTGCACGGACTCGGTGGATGCGCTGAACTGGGTCGAGCGTCCCGCGTAAATGCGCCGGATGAGATTTTCCCCGGCCTTTTTCACGGCTTCCGGGCTGTTTTGGGTTGTATCCAGCTTGTCCCGGCCCACCTGGTCCACCGCGCGCGAAACGATACGCGCCGCGCCCGCCGGGCCGTGCTGCACGGCGGTGCTGAACAGCACTTCTTTCAGGGCTTCGGGCATGCCTGCCACCGAGAGGCCGGTTTTTTCCGCGACGGACTGCACGGCGGGCTCAAAATGGCTGGCGTGGATGAAGCGTTCCTGCAGGGCTTCAAAACGGTCGGGCTGCTGCTCCGCTATCTCCTTCCAGACCGAAGGCATGCGGCCCGTCTTGCCGCCGGTGTTGGCGGGGCCGGCCGATTCAAGGCGTTTGGCTATTTCCGGATCCTCGGTTTTCAAAAACTCGACAAAGCTTTTCATGGTGCCCGCGCGGGACGAAATCTGATACTTGCCGTAAGAGGTGCCGCCGTGGCGGTCATAACCGATGGCCGCGACGCCGTCCTTGCCGGATTCGAAACGGGCGGACAACTGTCCTAAAACAGCATCCTCATCCTTGTCCGCGGAACTCGTCATGGTCGGCGCGCCGGCAGAGCCGCCTTTGGCCGCGTCTGTTTTTTGACCCTGGCGCAACCCGACGAAATCCATGGCTTTATTCACCAACTCCGCCATGCGGTCCTGTGGTTTTTCTTTTTTGCGGTGCGAACGCACGCGCAGATCGCTTTCCGCCCCTTCCAGGCCCTTGGGCCGCTGAAAACTTCCCGGCAGGCGCAAGGGATTGAGGCCGTTTACGCCGCCCGCCGAATTGAGCGTGGCCAGCGGTTTGGCGCTGTCCTGCATCACCTTGGCCATGGTGGCCATGGCTCTGGTCTGGTTCAGCCCCATGTTGCCCTGGGCCGCGCCCTGTTTCATCGCGTCTTCGGGCGACGCGCTTTTGCCCGCCGGAGAGGAAACGCCGGCCGCTCCGCCGAAAGGATTGGCTCCCGCTCCGGGAGAACCCGCTCCCGCGCCGGTTTTGGGCGCAAGCGTCATCAACGCGCTGAAGTCAGGAGCCGCACCGGCCGCGCCGGGCTTTGCGGGGGAGCCCATACCGGGGATTGCGCCCATACCGGCAAGAGGAGCCCCGCGCATGACCCGGCCGGATTTTGCGCCGCCGGGCGCGCTCAAAGAAGCGGGCATGACGTTGGACAGGGGTTTGGAATACAGCATCGCTCTCTCCTTTACCCTGCCGCAAAAACAAAAAGCAGGGGCTGCACTTGTATAGCAAGAGACATGCCACCACCTTAAAAATGCCGCAGTTATGGAAAAGATCTTTTTCCACAGCCGCTTTCGTCAAAAAACAGTCAGCGGCGCCGGGCTGTTTTTTTCTCCCGCAAATAAAAAAGATGGTGGATATGGAGCACAAGCTTTGCTATACGTAATAATGGAAATAGCTCCCATTAAGGAGAGAAGCGATGTCCATCCCACTAATAAAAACCCCGAACGGCCGGCATTTCGAGCTGCAAAAGTATCTGAGCGTACTGCTTATTATTCTGTCTTCGATAACCGGCCTAATCCTGGCCGTGATCGGCTATCATATGATGGTTGACTCCACTTCGGCCCATCTCAAATCTGAAGTGAAGAAACTGACTGAAACCATCAAACGTGAAGTTACCACCATGGTGCGCTCTCCGGCCCAACATCTCACGGGCACTATGGCTCGCAGCCCCCTGACGGAATACAAAACCCTTGCCGAGCGGCTTGCGTATCTGCCGCTGTTGCGCACGAGTCTGGATGCCCACCCGATTCTGAGCGGGATCTCCATCGGCTATGAAAACGGCGATTCCTTTACCGTCCGCAGACTGCCGGACGAAGATGAACGGCGGTGGTACGGCGCGCCGCCCCAAAGCGCCTATGTGGTGATCAACGGCAGCGGCGGAATCCCGCTGCCGCCACGGGAGCGCCTGTTCTACGACGCTAATTTGAATCTGCTGGCGCGCGGGCCTTCCCCGAGAGCGTCTCTCAACTCGCGCACCCGGCCCTGGTTTCGCAGCGCCATGCAAGCGGACGGACAAGTGGAGATCGCCCCCATCTTTCTGTTCGGCCCCCGGCAGCCCGGCATGGTTTTTTCTGAAAAAAGCCCGAACGGCACAGCAGTGGCTGCGGTGGACATCTTACTGAACCGGCTCTCCACGCTGCTAAAACGCGAATTGCCGACCCCCTCTTCGCGGCTTGTTCTGCTCGGGCCTGACGGAACCCTGCTTGCCGACGCCTGGGGCCCGGCAACGCTTCACGGCATCGCCGTGGAGCGTATGCATACGGTAAAAGACCTTGCGCCCGTGATGCGCATGGGCGTGGATGCCTATCTGGCCGGGCAACGCGGCCAGGGCATTGAAATCAACGACGGCGAACGGGACTGGGAAATTTCCATAGAAGAGATTCATTACACCGGGCAAAGCAAAAACGCCTTGCTGCTGGCCGTACCCCGGGACGATCTGCTGACGGAGGGCATGCACTTTTTGTGGAACGCTCTTTTGGGCTTGAGCGGCGTTCTGCTTTTCTCCGCACCGCTCATCTGGCTGGCGGCGCGGCGCATTTCCCGCCCTCTGCGCACTCTGGCCGAGCGCGCGGGGCACATGCACGACTTTCTCAATGGAGAAAACGATTCCACTATCTCCATGGTGACGGAAATCCATGATCTGGCCGGCAACATGAACCATCTGCAAAAAAAAATTAGGGAAATCCTCGAAATCAATCGCGCTCTCAGCGCGGAACAGGATTTTGACCAGCTCTTGCGGCAGGTCTTGCGCCAGACCATTTCCATCGCCGAGGTCGACGGCAGCATGACGCTCTTCCAGAACCGCTCCAAAGAAGGGTACTTCATCGAGTGCAGCACCTGCTGGACGTTCAACGGCGAAGAAACAACCCGGCGCTTCTCGCTGAACGACCAGGCTTTGAACCTGCACCTGGCTTCCTACGAAGCCCTGCAGCGCAACGTGATCATTCTGACTTCCTTGACCCGTGAGGACTCCCGGAGCCATATTGTGGGATCGGCCACGATCTTTACCGATCCCGAAGTCATCCGGCTGGACACGATCTGTCTGCCGTTGCGCAATCGTACGCGCGAACCCCTGGGGACCCTGACCCTGTTCAGGGCCATACGGCGCGACGACGAAGGCTTTTTGCCCCTTGAAATTCTCTTCATCGAAGAGCTGGCCGCCTCGGTCGCCATCGCCCTGGAAAACAACACCCTGATAAAATCCCAGAACGATCTGCGCGACGCGCTCATCCGCATCATGGCCGACGCCATTGACGCGAAATCGCCCCACACCGGCGGGCACTGCCAGCGGGTGCCCGAATTGTTTCAAAAGCTGCTGGAGGCCGCCTGTCAGGCCGATAGTGGCCCGTTCGAGAATTTTTCACTGAACGAGGACGGCTGGGAAGAAGCGCGGCTAGCCGGCTGGTTGCACGACTGCGGCAAGGTGACCACCCCTGAGTACGTGATGGACAAGGCCACCAAGCTGGAAACCCTGCACGACCGCATCCACGAGATTCGCACTCGCTTCGAGGTGCTCAAGCGCGATGCCGAGATAGCCAGCCTGCGGTTCGTGCTGGCCGGGGCCGATCCGGAAGTCGCAAGGCAGGAACTGGAAAAAACTCTCCGCGCCCTGGACGAGGATTTCGCCTTTGTGGCTTCCTGCAACACCGGCGGCGAATCCATGCGCGAAACAGATCTGGACCGCCTGACCGCCATCGGGCAGCGCACCTGGCTGCGCACCCTGGACAAACGCCTGGGGATTTCGCGCGACGAACTGGCCCGCATGGAAAAAGCCGGGACGCAGGCCCCGCCCACGCTTGAAGCGCTGCTCATGGACAACCCCGAGCACATTATCGAACGCGGCGAAAAAGACATGCTGCCGGCCGACAACCCCTGGGGGTTCAGGCTGGATATGCCCGAAGCCCTGTACAACCGGGGAGAGAGGTACAACCTGAGCATCAGCCGGGGCACCCTGACCCCTGAGGAGCGGTACAAGATCAATGACCACATCACCCGGACCATCATCATGCTGGGAGCCATGCCCTTGCCCGAGCATCTGCATAACGTGCCGGAAATCGCCGGTGCGCACCACGAGACCATGGACGGCAAAGGGTACCCGAAAAAGCTGAGCCGCAAAGAAATGAGCTGGGCCGCGCGCATGATGGCCGTGGCCGACATCTTCGAAGCCCTGACCGCCTGGGACAGGCCCTACAAGCCGAGCAACACGGTGAAAGAGGCCCTGGCGATCATGGAAAGCTTCAGACAGCGCAACCACATCGACCCGGACGTGTACGAACTTTTCCTGAAGGCGGGCATCCCGCAGTGGTATGCCGCGCAATTCCTGAAGCCGGAGCAGGACGACCTGAAGACGGACGGAAGTTCCCGCGCCGCATGACGCGCGGCTTTTCTCTCATCGCGCGGATCCTTTTCCGCTCCCGCGGGTCCTGGGCCGGTTCAGCGCGGAAACATCCGGCACGAAGCCCGGCTTATAGTATGCAAGCGCTTCGGGCATCTCCGCAGTCAGGTCGTCGATGCGCTGCTGGTTCAGAGGGTGAGTGGACAGAATGGCGGGCGGCTCTTTGCCCTTGTCGGTGGCGGCCATTTTTCTCCAGAAGCTGAGCGCCGCGCGCGGGTCATAGCCGGCCTTGGCCGCCAGGATGATGCCGATGTGGTCCGCCTCTGTCTCGTGGGTGCGGCTGTACGGCAGCAGAAAGCCCATCTGGGCCAGCGCCCCGTATCCGCTCTGGGCCGCCTGACCGGCCGCGCCGGACCCGGTGGCCACGGCCACGGCAATGCCCGTGACCGCCTGGCCGATGCCCGCGAGCTGATTCTGGCTGGCCCGTTCCGCGCCGTGACGGGCCACGGCGTGGGCTATTTCGTGTCCCATGACCGCGGCCAGTTCCGGGTCGGAACCTCCCGTCAGATCCAAGAGGGCGGTGTAGACGAAAACCTTGCCGCCCGGCAGGCAAAAAGCGTTCAGATCTTTGCCGGGTATGGTGTGGAACTCCCAGTCGAACTCCGGCTTGTCGGCCACGGCCGCGATGCGCTGCCCCACGCGCATGACCCTGGCCGCGCGTTCGGTGCCTCTTTCTTCGGGCTCCTTTTTCAAAACCTCGGCCGAGGCCTGGGCTCCGAGCCGCATCTCGTCGGATTCGCTCATGGTGATGTATTGCGAGCGGCCGGTATAGGGGGCCGTGGCGCAGGCCGACAGCAACAGGACGGCCAGAACCGGCAGAAACATGCGAATGGGCGGAAGCCCGGCAAAACGGAACATGGTTTTCTCCGTGACTTGACCTTGCTGGCTAATGACGTATCTTGCCCCTGAAATTACCGAACGCCCTGAATATAGGACAGGCTGTTCAGGGAAACAAGGGCAACGCATGGCAAAAGACCTCATCATCGTGGAATCGCCGGCCAAGGTGAAGACCATCCGCAAGTTCCTCGGCGGAAACTAGATGGTGCAGGCCAGCGTGGGTCACGTGCGCGATCTGCCGACCAACGTCATCGGCGTGGACGAGTCCCGCGGCTACGCCCCGGCTTACGAGGTAATCAAGGGCAAAGAAAAGGTCGTGGCCGAGTTGAAAAGCGCGGCAGCCAAGGCCGCCCACATCTATCTGGCCCCCGACCCCGACCGCGAGGGCGAAGCCATCGCCTGGCACGTGGCCGAACTGATCAAAGACGCCAACGCCGACATTCAGCGCATCCAGTTCAACGAAATCACGGCCCGCGCGGTCAAGGAAGCCCTGGAACACCCCCGGCCCCTGAACCGCGACCTTTTCGACGCCCAGCAGGCCCGCCGCGTGCTGGACCGGCTGGTGGGCTACAAGATATCCCCCCTGCTCTGGAAAAAGGTCAAACGCGGCATTTCCGCCGGCCGGGTGCAGTCCGTCGCCCTGCGCATCATCGTGGAACGCGAGCAGGAACGCCGGACCTTTGTGCCCGAAGAATACTGGAATTTCAGAGCGCTTCTCGGCGCGGACCACCCGCCGGTTTTCCGCACGGACCTTGCCAAAATCGACGGCAAAAAGGCCGCGGTGAGAAACGAAAAGGAAGCCCTGGCCCTTGAAGCGAAGGTCAAGAACGGCCCCTTCACGGTGGAATCGGTGGAAGCCAAAGAGCGGGAAAAAAGCCCGCCGCCGCCCTTCATCACTTCCACCCTGCAGCAAAACGCCAACCAGCGCCTGGGCTACACGGCCAAACGCACCATGAACATCGCCCAGCGCCTGTATGAAGGTTTGGACCTCGGAGAAAAAGGCACCACGGCGCTCATCACCTACATGCGCACCGATTCCGTGCGCATTGCGGACGAAGCGCGCAACGCGGCCAAAGAGTTCATCGTCAAAACGTACGGCCCAAACTACTATCCGCCCAAACCCCGCTTCTACAAATCCAAGGGCGGCGCCCAGGACGCCCACGAAGCCGTCCGGCCGGTCGACGTCGCAATCACCCCGGACAGCGTGAAAAGCCACATCACGCCGGAGCAGTTCAACCTCTACCGCCTGATCTGGAATCGTTTCGTGGCCTCGCAGATGGCCGGAGCGCGCGTGCTGGACACCACCGTCACCGTGAACTGCGCCAAAACATCCTGGCGGGCCAAGGGCGAACAAATGCTTTTCTCCGGCTTTCAATCCCTTGCGCCGCAAAAAACCGAGGACGTGGTGGACCTGCCCCCGCTCAAGGCGGGCCAGATTCTCAGCCTGAACAAGCTGGAAAAGGAACAGAAGTTCACCCAGCCCCCGGCCCGCTACAACGAAGGCTCGCTGGTCAAGGAGATGGAAGAGAAAGGCATAGGCCGCCCCTCAACGTACGCCGCCATCATCTCCACCATCCAGGACCGGGAATATGTGCGTGTGGAAGACAAGCAATTCGCGCCCACGGACCTGGGGGAGATAGTGACGAATCTTCTGAAGGAACACTTCGCCGGCCTCATGGACGTGGGCTTTACCGCGCAGATGGAAGGCTCTCTGGACAAGGTGGCCGACGGGGGCGAAAACTGGGTCAGCCTGCTGGACCGCTTTACCGGCGATTTCAACCCCACCCTGGACAAAGCCGCCAAAGCCATGGCCAGCGTCAAAACCGGCGTGCCCTCGGGGATCGTCTGCCCCACCTGCGGTAAAGACACAGTCATCAAATTCGGCAAGGCCGGGCAATTTCTGGCCTGCACCGGGTATCCGGACTGCACCTTCACCAGCAACTTCACCCGCGACGAACACGGCGCCGTGCAACTCGTGGAGCGGGAAAAAGAGCAGTTGCCTTCGGTGGGCAAGTGCCCCCAGTGCGGTTCCGACCTGGTAGTCAAAAAATCCCGTACGGGCAGCCGCTTCATCGCCTGCACGGGCTATCCCAAATGCACCTATGCCGCGCCCTTTTCCACCGGGGTTCCCTGTCCCAAATGCGGCAAGGGCATGCTGGTGGAAAAAAGCTCCAAACGGGGCAAGGTTTTTTATTCCTGCGACCAGTACCCGCAGTGCGACTTCGCCCTCTGGGACTTCCCCGTGGAAGGCAAATGCCCCAAATGCGGCTCACCCGTGCTAGTGCAGAAAAATTTCAAAGGCCGGAAATTTGTCGGCTGCCCGGAAAAAAGCTGCCGTTACAGACAGGGCGGCAAGGATGTCGACGCGGAAGAAAACGAAAAAGAATAATCCGGGGAAGGGAGCAACATATGCTGGAACTGGTATCCTTCATCTGCGGCGCCGCGGTCATGGTGCTGGAAATGGCTGGTTCGCGTCTGCTGGCCCCGCACCTGGGCACCTCCATCGTGGTCTGGACCGCGCTCATCGGAGTCATTCTGGCCAGTCTGTCCCTGGGCTACTGGCTGGGCGGCAGGGCCGGGGACAAAAACCCCTCGGCCAGGCGTCTTTCCGGCATCATTCTGGCCGGGGCGGCCTTTGTGCTGCTGGCCGCCCTGGCTCACGACCCGGTACTGCGCCTGCTCGCCGGAGCGCACCTGCCTCTGCAGGCGGGGGCGGTGACGGCCGCGCTGCTGCTCTTCGCCCTGCCCGCCGTGCTGTTGGGCATGGTCTCGCCCTATATTATCCAGGTGAAGCTCCTGTCGTACAAAGACAAAAGCAAAACCGGCTCCGTCATGGGCCGTTTTTTTGCCCTGTCCCCTGTGGGCTCCATTCTGGGCACCTTTCTGGGCGGCTACGTGCTTATTTCCTGGCTGGGCACCCGCACCATTCTGTACGCCGTGGCGGGCGCCCTGGCCCTGGCCGCCCTGCTGGCCGCGCCGCATGGACGCCGCCTGCCTTCCGCGCTACTGCTGGGCGCCTGCCTGGGTTTGGGTGCCTACGCCGGCCTGACGGCACAAACGAGCATGGCCCAGGGCATTGACTTTGACAGCCGCTACAACCATATCCGCGTGCAGGAGGGCTCTCTTGCCGCGTACGGCAGGCCCATGCGCTTTCTGATTACCGATCCCGGGTCCGTACAATCCGCGATGCTTATCGATAAGCCTGCGGAACTGGCTCTCGACTATACCAAACACTACGCCATAGCCTGGCATCTCCGACCGGACGCCGGACGCTTTCTGATGTTGGGCGGCGGCGGCTACTCGGTGCCCAAGCATCTGGTCGCTTCCAGGCCGGAAGCGGAAATCGACGTGGTGGAAATAGACCCCGGCATAACACAAACCGCGCGGGACTATTTCGCTCTGCCGAACAACCCCCGCCTGCGCGTCTTTCACGAGGACGCGCGGGTCTTTCTGAACCGAAACGCGGCCATGCGGCAGCCCCGGCAGTATGATGTCATCATGGGCGACACCTTCACTTCCAGTTACAACATCCCCTTTCACCTGGGCACGGTGGAATGCGCGGAACGCATCAAAACCCTGCTTGCGGACGACGGCGTATTCATCTGCAACATCATCTCCGCCGTTACGGGCGAGCAGGGGCGGATTCTGAGAGGCATCCGGGCGAGTTTCGCCAAAGTCTTTCCGCAGATCAATATCTTTCCGGTAACTTATCCAAATCAGGGCGATATTGCCCAGAACGTCATGCTGGTGGCGCGCAAAAAGCCCGGCCCCATGCCCCTGGCCTGGGGCGAGGGCATGCGGGCCATGCTGGCCAAAGAATGGACCGCGCCCCTGCCTGACGACACTCCGGCCCTGACCGACGATTACGCTCCGGTCGAACGCTACGCCATGCCCATGCTGCGGGCGCGCGGCCTCTAGCAAATTGCAAAAATGCGAGGACTTGTTTTTGCCAAGATCGCTACGCCGAAAAACGTCGTTTTCGGCTTGCGCCGCCGCCTGCGGCGGCGCAAAATCCTGACGGATTTTTAGTGTTTACCTTTGCAAGTAGACACTACAGCATTTTACGCTTGAAATAGTCGCTTGACGGCGAGCCAAGCTCGCCTACGCCTATTTCGCGGCAAGGATTTGCTGACAAATCCTTGCGAGCATTTCAAATGTGAAATGCTCTAAGGGCTGTCTCTAAATAAATCTTTTGCCCGAAGAGCCTTGCCATCCGGCCCTTTTTTCACTCGGGCCATCCGGGTTCTCGCCCTTCGGGCGCCGCCTGCGGCGCGTGCATTCCGTCTTCCCGGCTCCATGAGCCGGTCGGGTACATCATACACCCCCTGCGCAAAAAGGGCCGAACTCTTCGCTCTTGGAGCAAAGTCTCTTATTTAGAGACAGCTCCTGAAGCATTTTTATTTTGAAAATGCTCTGAGCAAACTTAAAGTTCAAGAGTTGCTTTTATAAAGTTTTTGAAGTAATCGTCGATCAGATAGCAAATATTTAGGGGCAAATATTTGTGCTCGCACAACGTCTCCGGGGGGAACCGTTATGATCCGTTTATTGTCTTTTCCTCGCATTCCGTTCTTGCTGATCCTGACCCTCTTTGCGTCGACCCTGAGCGGCTGCGCGGGAAACTGCGGAAAGAAAACCGCCGCCGCGCCGGAGCTCGCGCCCGTGACCCAAACGACTCTGACCGCCGATACCGCGCCGAACCGGGCGGAAATAGTTCCGGCCCAGGCGGAACAGCCGCGCAGAAAAGCCGCGAACGCGCAGAAAACCCGGCGAGCCAAAGTGAAACTGGGCAGCTATACCGACACTCTCGGCCATCTTATAAGCCGGCAGCCCGCAGCCGAGGCAAAAGCGCAGCCGGTCGCCCGGCAGCCTTTCACCCTGGCGACCAAGGCCCAGCCGAAGTATAACGTCACCCTGGCCAACCAGGAATGGGGCATCCGAAACAAACTGCAGCAATTGAACGACGAAGGCCGCCTGCCCCAATCACGCATGCGCAGCTACGCCGATTTGCTCGGTGATCTGTTGCCTCAAAAGACGATGATTGCGCAAGCTCCGGCCAAGGGCATCAAGGCCACGGCCATGAACACCGCAGTCAAGGTTTCAACGATGTCGCCTGCGGGATCAGCGGTTCAAGCCTTTGTATCCCATGTGCCGTATGCCCCGTCCGACAGCGTCATCCTTTCGGGCTGAGCCGTACCCGGGCCATTTTTTTCGCCAAAGCGGCTGTTTGACGCCGCCCGCCGGATTGCGTATCTTTACCAATAATTGCGGTAGAGGGCCTTGAGCAATTTCGGGGGCTCCATGGATATACTGCGTCTGGAAGCTTCTCCCACAGCTCTGAAAAAACTCCGGCAGCGGGCCATTCACAGCCTATTCGAAACGCTGGAGCAATTCAGCGAGGGCACCGTCATTATCGATGTTGACGGCCGGATCGTATGGATCAACGAACGCTATGCCGAGCGCTTCGGTTTTTCTTCGTCCGCGGCCGCCACCGGCCGCCCGGTGGAAGAAGTCATACCGTATACCCTGATGCACCACGTGGTGCACAGCGGCAAGCCTATTCTGCTGGACATCATGCATACCCACAGAGAGCCTCTGGTGGTCATGCGCCTGCCCATCAAGGACGAGGACGGCAGTGTTTTAGGAGCCGTGGGCTTCGCTCTGTTCGATGAAATCAAAGCCCTGAGCCCGCTGTTTGCCGCCTTTACCAAGATGCAGAGCGAACTCGATTCCGTGCGCAAGGAACTGGCTCAGGAGCGCAGCGCCCGCTACTCCTTCTCCCATTTCATCGGCGACAGCCCGGCCAGTCTTGAAGCCAAAACCCAGGCCCGCCGCGCGGCCGGGATGGACGCCCCCGTACTGCTGCTGGGAGAGACAGGCACAGGCAAAGAGCTGCTGGCGCACGCCATTCACGGCGCATCTAACCGCGCGCACAAGCCGCTGGTCAGCGTAAATATGGGAGCCATACCCGAAACCCTGCTGGAAGCGGAATTTTTCGGTGTGGCTCCCGGCGCTTTCACCGGCGCGGAGAAAAACGGACGCGTCGGCAAGCTGCAGCTTGCCGACGGCGGAACCCTGTTTCTGGACGAGATCGGCGACCTGCCCCTGACCTTGCAAGGCAAGCTGTTGCGCGTGCTGCAAGAAAAAGAATTCGAGCCGCTCGGGTCTAACCGCATGCAACGGGCCGATATCCGCATCGTCGCCGCCACAGCCGCCAATTTGCCCGCTCTGGTCGAGGCGAAACGCTTTCGGGCCGACCTGTATTACCGGCTCAACGTGCTGCCCATTGCGGTGCCGCCGCTGCGGGACCGGCTTTCGGACCTCCGCGCCCTTTCGGCTTCGCTGTTGCAGCAGATAACCGCACAGACCAGCCTGCGCTGCAACCGCATCTGCGATGAAGCCATTGAACTGCTGCAACGTTATGACTGGCCCGGCAATGTGCGCGAACTGCGCAATATTCTGGAACGCGCGGCCATGATGGCCGACGGCGACTGCCTTCAGCCGGACGATTTCACCTCGCTCATGCCCTATTGCATCCTGCCGCGTGAAGCGGCCCAGGGCGTCGGCTACGAAGAAGCCCTGGCCGCCTTCGAAGCCCAGTTTTTGCGCAGAACCCTGATCGAATCCGGCAACAGCGTGCCCCTGGCCGCCAAACGGTTGGGCTTGGGCCGGTCCACCCTTTACAAAAAATTAGCCAAACTGGGGAGCGATCTCTAAAAAGAGACACTGTCTCAAAAAAGAGACTCTATTATCCCCTTGCCAAAAATAGAGAATCTCTTTCTCCGGCCCGCAAATTCTCCAAAAAGAGATTTTGCGGGCTGATCTTTTATAAAATCGTTAAAAAAAAGATATATATTTAAATGTGTTATCTCTGCTTATACGATGCGGCAAACATTTTGCAGAGTAAATATCCTTGATGTGAATCGGTTTTTGCACCCTCAAGCAATGAAGGAGGCCCTCCGCTCAAATTCCGAACGAGGTCAAACAAGGTCCTGCGCGCGAAACGCGTGACGCGGGCGCAAGACTGTACAGCTGCATCCTGACCCTTAACCAAAAGGATGGGACTATGGTTATCGGAATTATACTCTCCCTCGCCTTGCTGACCTATATAGCCTACCGCGGCTATTCGGTCATTCTCTTCGCCCCGGTCTGCGCCCTGCTTGCGGCGCTGACGGCCGGCTTTCCCCTCATGCCCAGCTACACTGAATTGTATATGATCAAGGCAGTGACCTATGTGAAGAACTTCTTCCCCATCTTCCTGCTGGGGGCGGTGTTCGGCAAGGTCATGGAAGAAAGCGGCGCGGCCAGATCCGTGGCCCACTTTATCGCCAGCAAACTCGGGCCCACCCGCGCCGTTGCCGCCATTGTGCTGGCCGCGCTGGTCCTGACCTACGGCGGAATCAGCCTCTTCGTGGTGGCCTTTGCGGTCTACCCCTTTGCCAACGCGCTGTTCCGCGAAGCGAACCTGCCCCGCCGTCTGATCCCCGGCGCCATTGCGTTGGGCGCCTTCACCATCACCATGACGGCCATTCCCGGCACTCCGCAGATTCAGAACATCATCCCCACCGTGTATTTCAAGACCGACGCCTTTGCGGCCCCCTACTTCGGCATAACCGGCGCCGTCCTGATTCTCGGCCTGGGTCTGGCCTGGCTTGAGTACCGCAAAAAGCAAATGCTGGCCTGGGGCGAAGGGCACGGCGAACCCGACACCCGCGTCACCACCAACTTCGACGACGGCGTCGCGCCCATCAGCCCCGTGCTGGCCGGCCTGCCCCTGCTGGCGGTGCTGGTGGTCAACTACATTCTGACCAAAATGATTCCCACCTGGGACAAGACCGTCATGGCCGGCACGGCGAAGCTGCCCCTGGCCGCCCAAAGCATTCCTGTGGCCAACTGGGCGCTGATCATCGCCCTGATCGTGGGCATTTTGCTGGCTATCATTTTCGCCGCCAAACAATTCAAGGCCCGCAGCAACCTGATGATCGCTCTGAACGCCGGGGCCATCGGCTCTTTGCTCGCCATCATGAACACGGCCTCTGAAGTTGGCTACGGCAACATCATCAGCGCCCTTCCCGGCTTTGCCGTGGTGCGCGACTTTCTGCTCAGCATCGACCCCGGCACCCCGCTCATTTCTGAAGCCTTGGTGGTCAACGTGCTGGCGGGCATCACCGGGTCCGCTTCCGGCGGCATGAGCATCGCCCTTGAAGCCATGGGCGCGCGCTATCTGGAGTGGGCCCAGGCCGTGAACCTGAACCCGGAACTGCTGCACCGCGTGGCCTCCATGGCCTCCGGCGGCTTTGACACCATGCCCCACAACGGCGCGGTCATCACCCTGCTGGCCATTACCGGCATGACCCACAAGAAATCCTACCCCGACATCGGCATGACCTCTCTGGTCATTCCCTTTGCGGTGACCATGGTGCTGATCGTGGTCTGGACCATGTTCGGCTTCACCAGATAACCCGCGGACGAGGAGGGCTGTGATGATACGAAGCGTTGCCATACTCGGTGCGGGCACCATGGGATACGGGCTGGCCCTTGATTTCGGCCGCCACGGCATCCAGGTGCAGCTTATGGACGTCAGTGAGGCCATTTTGCAGAAAGGTCTCGCCAACATCGACATCAGCCTGAAAGTCTTTCAGGAAGAAGGACTGATCGACGAGGCCGCGGCCGCCCGCGCCAAACAGAATATCCGGACGCACACCAGCCTTGACGCCGCTCTGGCGGACGTGGACATGGTCATAGAGGCTCTGCCCGAAGTATTGACCATCAAACAGGACATCTTCAAAAAAGCCGACCCCCTGGCCCCGGCCAAGGCCCTGTTCGTCAGCAACAGTTCCAGCCTGAAACTGTCCGAAATCTGTTCCGTGCTGTCGGACGAGCGCAAAAAACGCTCCCTGATGGCGCACTACTTCAACCCGCCGGAAATCATGCCCCTGGTGGAACTGCTCTCACTGCCCGAAACCGACGAAGCCGTCATGACCGGCATCAGGGAGTTTTACATCAGCATCGGCAAAGCGCCCGTGCGCATCAAAAAAGAGGCGGCCGGCCTGTCGGCCAACCGCATTCAGATGGCCGTCTGGCGCGAGATACTCTGGCAGCTCGAAAACGGCGTGGCGGACAAAGAGGACCTGGACAGCGTGCTGGCATACGGCCCGGCGCTGCGCTGGGCCACGACCGGGGTCATCACCATGCTGGATATGACGGGTCTCGATATCATCGCCAACATCAGCGACAACCTGTGCAAGGAGCTCGACGCCATGCCCGGCGCGAATCCTGTGCTGTCCAGGCTCTGCTCGGCCAAGCGCCTGGGCCTGAAAACCGGCGAGGGCTTTTTCGACTACCCCGAAAAAGAACGCGCCGGAGTCAAAGACGCCTATGTGCGCCGCCTTGCCCGCCAGTTGAAGGTCAGTTCCACCAACGTAAAGAGCGCGAAGCAATAAGGAAACGCCTATGTCATTGAAAAACAAAACCGCTCTGGTCACGGGATCCACCAGCGGCATCGGCCTGGGAGTCGCCATTGAACTGGCGAAAGCCGGCGCCAACGTCATGCTGAACGGCTTCGGCGACCACGAAGGCCCCCGCAAGGCCGTGGCCGCCCACGGCGTCAAGGTGGATTACCACGGCGCGGACATGACCAAACCCGCCGAAATTGAAGACATGGTCCGCCAGACGGAAAAAACCTTCGGTTCCGTCGACATTCTGGTCAACAACGCGGGCATTCAGCCCACCGCCCTGGTCGAGGACTTTCCCATTGAAAAATGGGACGCCGTCATCGCCATCAACCTGTCATCCGCCTTCCATACCTGCCGCGCCGCCCTGCCCGGCATGAAAAAACGCGACTGGGGCCGCATCATCAATATCGCCTCGTCCCACGGCATGGTGGGGTCCGTGCAGAAAGTGGCCTACGTCGCGGCCAAGCACGGCATCGTGGGCCTGACCAAGGTCGTTGCGCTGGAAACGGCCCTGACCGCCGTTACCTGCAACTCCATCTGCCCCGGCTGGGTGCATACCCCTCTGGTGCAAAAACAGATCGAAGACCGCGCGGCCAAACAGGGCATCAGCGTGATGGAAGCTCAGAAAAGTCTGCTCTTTGAAAAACTGCCCTCCGGCAATTTTGTGACCACGGAACAGATCGGACAACTCTGCGTCTTTCTCGCCGGCCCGGCGGCCACCGAAGTACGCGGCGCGTCCTGGCTCATGGACAGCGGCTGGACCGCGCAGTAGACCGGCAAAACCCGCGAGGGGGCGAAGCTCCCTCGCGCTCCCCCGGCAGGGGCATGATACCCCTGCACCCCGCACAAATACAGAACGGCGCTTTCGCGCCGTTCTGTTTACGGATTCTTCAACAAAACATCTCGCGCAGAACGCGCAGAATCTCTTCCTGATACCGGTCGTCCAGAGCGCCTATCCGTTTAGCCAGACGGGCCTTGTCCAAAGCCCGCATCTGGTCCAGGGCGATCTGGCCCGTTCGGCCGTCAACCTCCACCACCGGGCGAAAGGGATAGCCGCGTATGGTTGTGGTAAGCGGAGCGGCCAGAACAGTCCCCAGATGCCGGTTCAGCTCGTCCGGCGAAACCACGACAACAGGCCGGGTCTTTTTGATCTCGCGGTCCACCGTGGGGTCAAGATCGGCCCAATATACTTCAAAACGCACTATTTGCGCGGCCATGTCCACTTCGCGCCGTCAAAGGCCGTGCCAAGCGCTTCAAACTCCCTGAACTCGGCGGCGGGGTCCGCCCCTTCCGTTAGAATGGCATCTTCCCAGCCTGCCCGTACCGCGCGGACAGGGGAGAGCAAAATGCCCTGTTCCGTCAAAGTCAGGTCCACCGCATCCACAATGCCGTATTGCGCCAGAACAGCCTTGGGAAGGCGGATCCCTTTTGAATTGCCGATGGCGGTCAGTTGCGTGCGCATACACCCTCCAGTAATTACTTTGTATGCACACGACTATTCCCTGTCAAGAAGGGAATCCCTCGCATTTGACAAGCCCCCGCAAAGGGAAAATACTCTCCGCACGGACATGCGAATGCAAATACGACCCATTGGCCCGGCGGGGCTGGATCAGGCGCTGGATATCGTCCGCGCCGTGTTCATGGATTTTGTGGCTCCGGACTACAGCCCGGCGGGCGTTCAGGAGTTTCTGGACTACATTGACCCCGCGCGCATGCGGGAAAAAACGGCCTCCGGAAAAATCCGCCTGTGGGGCTGTTACGCGGGTTCAGACCCGGTCGGCGTGCTCGGGCTGAAAACGCCCTGCCACATCTGTCTTCTTTTTGTGGATAAAGGGCGCCAGCGGCAGGGCATCGCCCGCGCCCTGCTCTCACGGGCGCTTGCCTGCTGTCCCGGCGCGGCCGTGACCGTCAATTCTTCACCCTATGCCCTGAATATTTATGAGAAACTCGGCTTTGTAGCCGACAGCCCGGAACAGACCGTCAACGGAATCCGCTTTACGCCCATGACCAGACCGCCCCAACCTCAGTCGGAGCGGTCCGGAGAGGCGTTGCCTTCCCGGCGCGTTATTCTTCGCCGTGAATCTGGATGCCCGAGATCGAAAACCCGGAGTCCACGTAAATGGTCTGACCGCTGACGCCCGAGGACAGGGAAGAGGCCAGGTACAGGGCGCAGCCGCCCACATCTTCTATGGTCACGTTGCGGTGCAGGGGGCTGTGCCGCTCCATGTGATTGAGAATGCGGTTGAAGCCGCCGATGCCGGAAGCGGCCAGGGTCTTGATGGGCCCGGCGCTGACGGCGTTGACGCGCACGCCCTTTTCGCCCAGATCATAGGCCCGGTAGCGCACGGAGGCTTCCAGCGCGGCCTTGGCCACGCCCATGATATTGTAGTTGGTGATGACCTTTTCCGCCCCGTAGTATGTCAGAGTCATGACCGAAGCTTCGGGCCGCAGCAGGGGGGCAAAGGCGCGGCAAAGCGCCGTCAGGGAATAGGCAGAGATATCCAGAGCCAGACTGAACCCCGCGCGGGGGGTGTCGATAAAGCGGCCCTGCAAATCCTCACGGTTGGCGAAAGCCACGGCATGCACCAGAATGTCCACACCGCCCCATTTTTCTTTGACCAGGCTGGCTGCGGCATCGATTTGCCCGTCGTCGGTCACGTCACAGGGCAGGGTAAAGGCCGCGCCCAATTCTTCCGCCAGGGGTTCCACCCGTTTGCGGATGGCCTCGCCGGGCCAGGTCAGGGCTATTTCCGCCCCGTTGTCGCGAAAAGCCTTGGCAATGCCGTAGGCAATGCTTTTGTTGTTGGCCAGACCGAATATCAGAGCCTTCTTTCCTTGCAGCAGCATGTGGTTGTAGCCTCCATAATAATAGTTGCTGAAGGGGCGCCGCCCCTTCAGACATCCCCGCCGGGGGATGTCTCCCCCGGACCCCGCGTCAGGCGCGGATTTTTTCGCAGTGCGAAAAAATCC
>JAVBRE010000055.1:0-4266 GCA_031548325.1 Desulfovibrionaceae bacterium | reverse complement strand
GAGGAAGACGAGGTTTCGGCGACGGAGTGTACTCTTGTTGTACATGACCGTCGCCGAAACCGACGTCTGACAAAGCATCACGGCAAACCGAAGCCCCGCACGCAACTTATTGCCAGCCGAAACGCCGTATATACCACAGTTTCAAAACCTGACTCAGAGCCATATAGGCAAACACGATCAGGGGCAGAAACGCGAAGTACAAAGGCGGCGGCGCTTCCAGCTTCAGATAGGGAGCCAGAGGCCCCATGGGCAGAAAAATGCCCGTGCCGATAATCACGGCGGTCATGGCCGTCAGGGGAGCGGAAGCCCGGCTTTGCACAAAGGGGATTTTGGGCGACCGAATCATGTGCACGACCATGGTCTGGGTCACCAGCCCCACCACGAACCAGCCGGACTGGAACAGGGTTTGCGCGCTCACGCTGTTGGCGGCGAACACATACCACATGAGCAGAAAGGTGATGATGTCGAAAAGGGAACTCAGCGGCCCGAAATAGACCATGAAACGCCCGATGTCGCCCGGCCGCCAGCGCTGCGGCTTTTTCAACTGCTCTTCATCCACGCTGTCAAAAGGAACGGCGGTCTGCGAGATGTCGTAAAGCAGGTTCTGCACCAGAAGATGGATGGGCAGCATGGGCAAAAAAGGCAAAAAAGCGCCGGCAACCAATACTGACAATACATTGCCGAAATTGGAACTGGCGGTCATTTTAATGTATTTCAGCATGTTGGCGAAAGTACGCCGCCCCTCGCGCACGCCCTGTTCCAGCACCAACAGGTTCTTTTCAAGCAGCACGATGTCGGAAGCCTCTTTGGCGATATCCGCCCCGGAATCCACGGAAATGCCGATATCCGCCGCATGCAGGGCCGCGGCGTCATTGATGCCGTCGCCCAGAAAGCCCACCACATGGCCTTTTTCTTTCAGCAGCCGCACGATCCTGGCTTTGTGCCCCGGCGTCAGCCTGGCGAACACGATCGCTTCTTCCGCCAGATCCGACAGCGCCGCGTCGTCCATGGCGTCAATGTCCGGCCCGAGCAGCAAGCTGCCTTCCGTGACCTCAAGCCCCACTTCGCGACAAACCCTGGCGCTGACCAAGGCGTTGTCGCCGGTCAGCACTTTTACGTTCACCCCGTGTCCGGCCAGAGCGCAAAGCGCGCCGCGGGCGCTGTCCTTGGGCGGGTCAAGAAAGGCGATGTAGCCGGCCAGAGTCAAGTCCCGCTCATCGGCTACGCTGTAGGCCGCCTGCGTGTCCGTCAAATCCTTAAGCGCCACGGCGACCACGCGCAGCCCGTCCCGGTTGAGGCTTTCGGTCACCGCCCGCAGGTTGTCCAGCACGTCCGGAGCCAGGGGCATCTCTTCGGCGCCGCGCGCCACGCGGGCGCAGACGGACAAAATTTCTTCCACCGCTCCCTTGGCGATAAGAAAATGGCTGCCGTCCGGCTCTTCCACCACCACGGACATGCGCCGTCGGTTGAAATCAAAGGGTATCTCGTCCACTTTTCGACAGGCCCGCGCCCAGAGAGCCGGGTCGGGATCCTTGGAATCCGGCTCCGCGTGGTGCCGCAGCACCGCCACATCCAGCAGGTTTTTCAGGCCGGTCTGGTAATAGCTGTTGCAATAGGCCAGTTCCAGCACCCGGCCGGAGCGTTCGCCCCAGGGGTCACAGTGGCGGCTGAGCACGATCTGGTCCTGCGTCAGGGTACCGGTCTTGTCCGTGCAGAGCACGTCCATGGCCCCAAAATTCTGGATAGCGTCAAGCCGCTTGACGATGACTTTTTTGCGTGAAAGAAACACGGCCCCCTTGGCCAAGGTGGCCGTGGCCACCATGGGCAGCATGGTCGGAGTCAGGCCCACGGCCACGGACAGGGCGAAGAGCGCGGCTTCCATCCAGCTGCCCTTGGTGAATCCGTTGATCAGCAGCACCAGAGGGGCCATGACGGCCATGAAGCGGATCAGCAGCCAGCTGACCTGATTCACCCCCGCCTGAAAGGAGGTGGGGGCGTGATCCGTCGCGGCGATTGTAGCCGCCAGGGATCCGAAATAGGTGTTGTTGCCCGTTCGCACCACCAGAGCCAGGGCGGAGCCGGAAACCACGTTGGTTTCCATGAACAGGATGGTATCCAGGTCCAGCAGGCCGGGGTTCTGTCGCTGCCGCTGGAAGGGAAACTTTTCCACGGGCATGGATTCCCCGGTCATGACCGCCTGGCTGACAAAAAGGTCCTTGGCCGAAAGAAGGCGACAATCAGCCGGAATCATATCCCCGGCCGAAAGGGCGATGACGTCGCCGGGCACCAGCATCCTGATGGGCAGTTCCGATTGCAGCGCCCCAGTGCAATTCCCCTGTCCGTTCCCGGCGCGCGGCGTCTCTGCACGGGCCTCTTCCGACAAGGGACGCAGCACTGTAGCGGTGTTGCCGACCATGGCTTTCAGGGCGTCGGCGGCCTTGTTGGCTTTCACTTCCTGCCGAAAACGAAGAAGGGTCGAAAAAACGATCATGCTGCCGATGATCAGCGCGCCGCCGTGGTCGTCCGTTAACGCGGAAATGGCCCCCAGAAGGGTCAACAGCAAATTGAAAGGGTTACGATAGCTCAGCCACAGGTGTTCCCACCAGGGCAGCGGCTTTTCGTAAGCCACTTCGTTGACTCCGACCGATTGGCGCACGGTTTCGGCCTGTTTCTCGCTCAGCCCCCGGCGGCAACTGCCCAGTTTCGCCAGCAGCTCGTCGGCGTCTTCATGCGCCGCCGCGAAAAAGGCCTCGGAAAAAGAAGCCGGCACCTCGCGGGCAAGACCTGTCCTGGGCAGAGTTTCAAAAAGGGCAAGGCGGCGAAAGTGGCGCACGATGCGCCGGTTCCGCAAAAATACGGCGAACAGGTTACGCAGTATGTTTTTCATGACGCCCTCCGAAACGGACGCGGGGGCAGGGCAAAACACGGCGCCGCTTCAGCATCAAGCGCCTTGAAAAGAGATTCGAGATCCGCCCACCGGACGCTGCCGCTGATGCGGCGTTGAAAAATGAGATGCAGGCGTCCGGCCTCCATGGCAAAACAATATCACTAAATGATGTCATGTCAAAATTCACTTCCGACAAAAAAGAAGAGGGGCGTCGCCGCCCCCCTTTCACGGACATAACGGCGAACGCCGTTTTACTTCTTCGTTTTTTCCGGCAGCGCCCAGACCTTTTCGGACTTTTCAAGGCGCATGGCCAAGAGCCGCTGCTCGTGCACAAACTCTTCGGGCAGCTTGTCGATCTTGGCGAACTGTTCCATATGCGCCTTCTGCCCTTCCGCTTCTTTGAGGCCGGCTTCCCGGTCGATGGCGGAAAGGCCTTCAAATTCTTCTTTGGAGAAGGTCAGCCCCGTCCAGGGCAGGTCCTCGCGGTACGGCATCATGCCCAGGGGGCTTTCAACGGCGCCGGCGCGGCCGCGCGCGCGGTCCACGATCCATTTCAGCACGCGCAGGTTGTCGCCGAAGCCCGGCCAGATGAACTGGCCCTTGTCGTTCTTGCGGAACCAGTTGACCTTGAAAATGGCCGGCGGTTTGGGCACGGTACGGCCGATCTTCAGCCAGTGGGCGAAATAATCGCCCATGTTATAGCCGCAGAAGGGCAACATGGCCATGGGGTCGTAGCGGATGTCGGCCTGGCCTTCGGCGGCCGCCGTCTTTTCAGAACCGGTGGTTGCGGCCATATACACGCCGTGGGACCAGTTAAAGGCCTGGTAGACCAGGGGCGCGTTCTTGCTGAGACGGCCGCCGAAAATGAAGGCGCTGAGGGGCACGCCCTTGGGGTTTTCCCAGTCGGGGTCGATGCTGGGGCATTGAGAGGCCGGAGCCGTGAAACGGGAATTCGGATGCGCGGCGTCGCGTCCGCAGCCAGGGGTCCAGTCCTGACCTTTCCAGTCGATGAGATGCTTGGGCGGTTCCTTGGTCATGCCTTCCCACCAGATGTCGCCGTCGTCGGTCATGGCCACGTTGGTGAAAATGGTGTTCTTGGAGCAGGATGCAAGGGCGTTCCTGTTGGTTTTTTCCGAGGTGCCGGGAGCCACGCCGAAAAAGCCGGCTTCCGAGTTGATCGCATACAGGCGGCCGTCTTTGCCAGGTTTGATCCAGGCGATGTCGTCGCCCACGGTGTAGGTCTTCCAACCCTTGAAACCGGCGGGCGGGATGAGCATGGCCAGGTTGGTCTTACCGCAGGCACTGGGGAAGGCGGCGGCCACATAGGTCTTTTCGCCTTCGGGGTTTTCAATGCCCACGATCAGCATATGTTCGGCCAG
>JAVBRE010000144.1:0-33256 GCA_031548325.1 Desulfovibrionaceae bacterium | reverse complement strand
ATGGCCGACCAGCCCTATGGTGGCCAGTATCAGATCTTTGGCGTAAACGCCGCCGGGCAACACGCCGTTCCATTCAATACGAAGACTTGCCGGCACCTTGAGCCAGATTTCACCCTTGATCAGGACGCCAAGCATTTCGGTGGAGCCGATGCCGGTGCCGAAGCAACTGAACGCGCCGGCCGTGCAGGAGTGTGAATCGGTGCCGACCAGGATATTGCCGGGGTAAGAAAAACCTTTCTCCGCCAGCAATTGGTGGCAGGGGCCTTCCAACTCGTAGTATACCGCCCCGTGCTTTTTGGACCAGTCCCGGCTGAACTTCACGATCTCGGCCTGCTGCTCGGAGGCCGCGGGAGTGTAATGGTCCGAGACGACCACAACGCCCTTCGGGTTTTTGATCGGCAGCCCGAGTTCATCCAACTGCCTTGCAATGATCCGTGGACCCAGAATGTCCGTCATCATGGCGCAGTCGACCGGCACAATGACGATTTCACCAGCGGTAACGCTGTTTTTACCGCACTTTCTCGCCAGTATTTTTTCAGCCAATGTCATTGCCAAGGCTTTCACCTCTTCTTTGGGGCGGCGCGAAATCGCGGGAACGCCTTCAATGCGATTAGAGCAGTTTAATTTTGAGATTATATACTTCGAGCGTCGCGAGACATGCCCTTGAGTTCACAGAACAGAGCGAAATCATACAAACAAAACGACACGCTTCGCGTCTGCCGAGCAATTTCAAAATGAAATTGCTCAGAATACCCCCTCCTCTCGCATTGCCGCCACATCAGCGGCCGAATAGCCGATCTCGAAGAGTACTTCATCAGTATGCTGGCCCAGCAAGGGCGCGAGGGTGCGGACGGATGCCTTGGCGCGGCTGAATTTGATATGGCTACCGGTCAGACGCATCTTGCCCGCGACGGGATGCTCCACTTCGACGAACATTTCGCGGGCTCCGGCAATATGCGGATCGGACGTGGTGTCGGCGATGGTGTTGATGGGTCCGCAGGGAATATTGTTTTTCAGCAGCAGATCCACCAGTTCGTCCCGCTCGAACCGGGTCGTCCACTTTTCCACGATTTCCTTGAGCGGGGCATGATTCTTCACCCGCTTCGGGTTGGTGTCGAAAAGCTCATGCGTCTTCAGTTCCGGCTGCCCCATCAGGTCGGCCAGAATGCCGAACAGCTTGTCGTTGCCGCAGGCGATAACCATCTCGCCGTTGGCGCAACGGAAGGAGTCATAGGGATACACGGATTCGTAGCGGTTTCCGATGCGCTCGGGAACTTTGCCCGTGGCGAGATATATCTGATTGACGATCTCCAGGCTGGCCACGGTGGCATCTACAAGAGCCACGTCCACCTTCTGCCCCCTGCCGCTCCGCCTCGCGTTGATCACCGCGCCCAGCACGCCGATCGTCACCGACAAGCCGGCCAGCACATCGGACATGGCAGTGCCTGAGCGCGTGGGGCCGGAATTCGGCCATCCGGTGGTGCTCATGAGACCGCCCATGGCCTGGCCGATGATGTCGTATCCGCCGCGCCGGGAATACGGACCGTAGTGCCCGAAACCGGATACGCAACCGTAGACGATTCGCGGGTTAATCTTGCTCAATTCTTCATAGGAGAAACCGAGACGGTCCATAACCCCGGGACGGAAGTTTTCCAGAACTACGTCAGCCTTTGCGACCAGTTTATGAAAGACTTCCCTCCCCTTTTCCGATTTCAGGTTCAGGGTAATGCCGCGTTTATTGCGATTCAGGTTCATATAATAGGAGCTTTCGCCATTGACCATGGGGGCAAACTGGCGGCTGTCGTCACCGGTGCCGGGGGTTTCAATCTTGATCACATCAGCGCCCATGTCGGCCAGCATCATTCCAGCGAACGGCCCGGCCAGAACCCGGGTCAAATCCAGCACGGCGATGCCTTTCAGAAGCTTTTCCATGATGCTGTCCTTATCATATTTATTTTACAGCCTTTTCCGTCGACACCGCAACGAGCATCAACACGCCGTCACTAGGCCCGAAGGCAAGCATATCGTTTCCCGCCTTCTATTCCCTGCGGGGGTCTATGGTTCTGGCTGCGCCGCCGTACCGGCCGTATGCGCCTTTGGCTTTGGCGTAGGCGCCGTCAGGGGATATTCCCTCGGCGATGAGGCTCATCATCTTGCCCAGATTGACGAATTCGTAGCCGATGATTTCGTCGTTTTCATCCAGGGCCAGGCGCGTCACATACCCTTCGGTCATCTCCAGATATCGGGCGCCGTGTTCGGTCGTGGAGTAGGAGGTTCCCACCTGGCTGCGGTAGCCCGACCCCAGATCCTCAAGAGCCGAGCCCACGGGCAGGCCGCCGTCGGAAAAGGAGCTTTGGGTCCGTCCGTACGTGATGGCTGTGAACAAAGATTTCATGGCGCTGTTCGTCGCATCACAGACCAGGTCCGTATTGAGCGCCTCAAGCAGCGTCTTGCCGGGAAGTATCTCGGCCGCCATGGCCGCCGAATGGCTCATGCCGGAACAGCCGATATGCTCGATCAGCGCTTCCCGGATGATGCCGTTTTTTGCGTTGAGAGTGAGTTTACAGGTCCCCATCTGGGGCGCGCAGGTGCCGCACCCGTGAGCAAAACCGCTGATATGGCCGATTTCGGTGACCTTCGTCCATCTGCCTTCCTGCGGAATCGGCGCCGGGCCGTGGTTCGGGCCTTGGGCCACCACGCATTTCGGATCAGGCATAAAACGGTGCTCCTTTGTTCATGCGCAATCAGGTGAAACAACAACCTTGTAGACAATGTTCAATACGGGGGCACATTCGCAAAGCGGAAGAAACAAAATTTGTGCCAAAATGTATTTTTCGGAGGCGTCCCTTGCGCGCCGCCTTTTGAAAAAACATTTTGGCTTCGTTCGACGCTGCAGCGCGGAGCATCAGGCGGCCAGCAAAGAAACGGCCGCCGCCGATTCGCAGAGCGCGCGCGAATCTCAAGCATAGCGGCGGTCCAAAAATAAAACGTCATTTTTCAATTTTGAAACAATTTTTGCAAACCACATAAGTCTGCCGTACTGTTTCCCGAAGACTCGAAATGAGCCTTATCCTGGAGAAGTGCCCCCTAAAATTTGGACAAGTGTGATAGCTACTCAAGCAAACGAAGAGGCGCACATGTCCAAACAAAAAAATCACGCCCCCGCTTTCAAGGCCAAGGTGGCCTTGGCCGCCGTTTCTAGGGTGTTTATCGAGCGCCTCTGCCCCTCGCTCAAATACGGGAACGTGTGCCTGAAGCCTATGAAACCCGCTCGGAAGCCCGCGCGGGTTCGGGAGACGGATCGCCTTTTACAACCAGACCCGGCCACACAGCAGCCTGGACGGGATAACCCCCGAGCGCTGTTACAGCGAAGGTCCGTTAAAGGCAGCCCGATAAGGGAAAAGACAAGCTAAAAAACTGCTCTTTCCTGTCCGAACAATGGGGAACACCTCAGGAAAGGGTTGAACAGCTTGACTGATCGGACAGGAAAATCCGTCAAAACAGAGACAACTGTCAGATCAAGTCTGAACTACTGCAATTTATCCGTCAAAGACGGGAATTTCACCTGAAAGGTTTCCTCGGCTATATTTGCGCCAGAGAGTAGTGCGTCCTATACCAAGCCGTTTCGCCACTGCGGCGTATTTTTCTCCATACTGTTTGAGCAGATGATCGATAACCTGCCATTCGACAGTTTCAACAATGCTTTTGAGATCCAAATGGCGTTCAAGGTCGATTTGTGCCGCGAAAGTTGCCCGACCGCTGCGGGGGAAAAGGTCCAGAGAAGCGTCGAGCTGTTTCTGGGTTTTGTTTTTATTGATGCGCAAGAGATGTGAAATTCGTTCACAAATGTTCTGCAGTTCGCGAACGTTGCCCGGCCAGTTATACTGCATAAGGCGTGGTAGAAGACTGAGTATCGTTTTGTTGTTCGTGTCGATTCCTTGATCAGCCAGAAACCGCCAACACAAGGCGGCTATGTCGGAAGACCTTTCACGTAGCGGAGGAATGCTGAAGCGGAACACACTGAGTCGGTAGTACAGGTCCTCCCTGAATTCACCCCGCTGTGACGGGTCGCTCAGATTCTTATTCGTGGCGCTGATCACCCTGACATCCACGGGGATAACCTTGCTGCCGCCCACCCTCATGAGCTCTTTTTCTTGAAGGACACGCAACAGGCGCGCCTGAAGTTCTTTAGGGAGATCGCCGATTTCATCCAGAAAAATTGTACCGTTATGGGCTATTTCAAACAGCCCTTGCCTGCCGTCTTTTTTGGCGCCGGTAAAAGCTCCGGCCTCGTATCCAAACAGCTCGCTTTCTAGAAGGTTGGCTGGAATAGCCGCGCAGTTGATGGCCACAAAGGGCATATCGGCTCTGGGGCTCGCATTATGCAGGCTTTGAGCGAACAGCTCCTTGCCGGTTCCTGATTCTCCCTCAATCAGGATAGCGGATTTGCTCAGTGCGAACGACGCAGCGTTCTGCTTGAGAAGATTCATGGCGGGGTCCTTGGTCACGATATCGTCGAAGGTATATTTTGCCACAAATCCCTTGTCATTTATCTGTTTGCGGATGGTTTGCTCAAGCATCTGTATCTTGGTTATATTTTCGAAAGTATGCACGAAGCCAATGCACTCGCTATCCAAAAATACAGGCAGATGGCTTGTGTTGATAAGGGCGCCATGGATTTTGCGGATATAGTTGGTCTGCGCGCTTTTTTTCTGCAAGGCCTCGCGGAGCTTGGAGTCGGTCTGTCCGTCCGTGAAGGTTTGCCCGACCGGGTATTGGCGGTTAAAAAGCGTATGCGCTGTGGGATTGCAGACCAGCACTTCGTTATTTTCATCCGTGAGGATGAGGCCGGAAGTGATGGCGTTGAACGCGGCCGCCAGGCGTACGGCCTTATTTTTTTCCTTGCGCGCTTCCTGCACGATGGAAATAGCCTCATTAATTGTGCGATTTACCGTATCGAGTCCGGCGCTCAGAGTTACGCCGAAAAGGCCTTCCTCCTGCGCCATTTTGCAGATAACGTGGCCGCCAAGTAAATGGGCGAGCTTTTTTTTTCTGATGTCAATAATGCTGTTCTCAATGTCGGACAGGGTTTCAAACCGATACTCGTGAATGGTCACTCCATAGATCTTTTGGATTTCATCCAGGCCGTAAATTGGTGTGTTGAAGTGCGAAAGGGCGAATTCGGATACGCCCGCCGGAAGTTTCTGCATGGCGAGCACAATGTCGAAAGGGGTTATGGCGAGCTGCACAACCGGGATGGCCACGTTGCGACGGATATACTCGCCGGTTCCCCCCCGGCTGAGTATAATGTCTGTATCCTTTTCAATGCGCTTGGCGACTTTCACGGCTTCATCGAAGGATGCGTAAACATCTTGTATGATAATATCATTTCTGTCGTTTGCTATTCCATGAAAAAGTTCGGATATTTCTGGATAAGTGGCGATCAATGCGATTCGAACGGGAACAGTCATGCGGGACTCCTTGCGTAAGGCAACCGTGCGGTAAGAATACCGGGCGGCGGGCAGCCTTGCAAGGCAAATGTTTCAATAATGAAAAATATGTTTCAAAGTAGAACGCCAGGATGGTCAGGCCTGAAAAGCCTCAATACGCCCATATCATGAGGATAGACCGCGCGCCCGCGTGATCCTGCCCTTCCGGGCCGCGGCAATTCACGCAACCCAAACCAGTGAATGGAAAACTTTCGTCCCGGAATTCGCCTGGACACTGCTTTTCTTGCCGTATTTCCGGCCTTTCAGATTTGGCACGTTTTTTGATTTTATGTTGGACAATGCAGCAGCCAATGGCAGAAAAAGCCGCGGCAGACGCTACCCCAAGCTGCATCGCGCTGAACCCCAACACGGTAAAAGGGGCATATTGACGAAAAAAGGAACCCGATTCCTGGAAATGGCTGAAGGTATGTTACTCGCCTGGGCTTGGACGTAAATGACGAGATAGTAGGGTACGAGTTTGTGAATATCGACAAAATGATGGACAGCATTGCCTCAGGCATATGCCGGGTGATGCCTGTGCAAGATGAGGGGCGTTACGGCCGTTTTAAGGATTCTTAAGAACAATCAATCTTCGTAAGGAATAGAGGGTGCCATGGTGCATTTTGAAAGCATGGAAGTGCGTATGCCCACCATCCAGGCTTGCCTACAAAAATACAACCTCGTGTCTCTTGAATGCGCCCGCGATATGCTGCTGGCAAAAGGCATTGACACCTTTGCCCTGGTGCGCGGCATCCAGGGTATTTGTTATGATGACGCGTGTTGGGCCTATACGCTGGGCGGTGCGATCGCCTTGAGCAAGGGGAGCGCGCCGGCATCCGAAATCGCCGAATCCATCGGAGAGGCCCTGCAGGTCTTTTGCCTTCCGGGGTCCGTCGCGGACCACCGGGCGGTGGGGCTCGGACACGGATATCTTGCCGCGCGTCTTCTTCATGATGATACGGGATGCTTTGCCTTCCTCGCCGGGCATGAATCCTTTGCCGCCGCCGAAGGGGCGATCGGCATAGCGCAATCGGCCAATACGGTCCGCGCGAACCCGCTACGGGTAATCCTCAATGGACTGGGTAAAGACGCTGCCTACATTGTTTCCCGCATGAACGGATTTACTTACGTGCGGACGGAGTATGACTATTCCGCAAATACGCTTCATGTGGTCGGGGAACACCATTTTTCATCGGGTCTTCGGGCGCGGGTTCGCTGCTTTGGGGCTGACAGCGTTCAGGAAGGTGTTGCAATTATGGTCAAGGAGAATGTTGATGTGTGCATCACGGGAAACTCCACCAACATGACCCGCTACCAGCATCCCGTAGCCGGAACGTACAAGAAGTGGTGCTGGGACAACAACAAAAGCTTTTTTGCCGTCGCGTCGGGGGGCGGCACGGGACGGACCGTCCACCCGGACGACAACGGGGCTGGCCCCGCCTCCTATGGGTTGACGGACACTGTTGGGCGTATGTATTGCGATGCTCAGTTTGCCGGTTCATCTTCTGTGCCCGCTCATGTCGAAATGATGGGATTTATCGGCATGGGCAACAATCCGATGGTCGGCGCCACGGTATCTCTTTCCGTAGCCATTTCGCGCGTTGTCTGAATATGTGTTACGCTGTTGCGTAACGCTTTTCCGCTGATAAAAAGCCACACTTTGGAAGGAAAACAGTATGAATCCATATCCCACGTTGTTCTCCGCGTGTTCCGTCAACGCCATGCGACTGCAAAACCGTGTGCTTATGGCGCCGGTCGCTACCAATCTCTGCGACCCGGACGGCGGGGTCAATGAGAGTCTTGTCGCCTATTACGCTGAACGGGCCAGGGGCGGCGTCGGCCTCGTGATTGTCGAAAATTCGAATGTCGATTTTCCGCTAGGTATGAATGGTGCGGTACAGTTACGCATCGACAAAGACAGATTCCTTCCGGGGCTGGGGCTCTTGCGTGAAGCTATGTATGACGCCAACCCGGACTGTCGGGTGGCCTTGCAGATAAATCACCCCGGCGGGCAGACAAAATCTTCCCGGACAGAGAATCAACAGCCTGTTGGACCTTCCAATGTCCCCACCAGCCCGAAAGGGGAAGTGCCGCGCCCGCTTACGCTGGCGGAAATAGACCATTTAGTCGGGCAATTCGCTCTAGCGGCGGAGAGGGTAAAAAGGGCCGGCTTCGATGCCGTGGAAATTCACGGCGGTTTTTGCTATCTGCTGGCCCAGTTCCTTTCTCCTTTCCACAATCGCCGCACAGATGATTACGGTGGGTCCATCGCCAACAGGGCGCGGTTTCCCGAGCGCATCATCCGGGCCGTGCGCGAAAAGGTCGGTCCCGCTTTTCCCATTCTGTTTCGACTCAACGCCGATGAGTTCATCGACGGCGGCACCACCCTTGAGCATAGCGGAAAAACCGCCGAAATCCTTGAAAAGGCTACCGTGGACATGTTTCACGTTACCGCCGGCTCCGGCTACGCCGTTGCCAGGCATATTGAACCCATGTCGTATCCGCAGGGCTGGAAGAGCTATCTTGCGGCCGCCATCAAAAAAGAGGTGAATGTCCCGGTGGTCGCCGTGGGAAATATCCGGGAGCCGGCGGTAGCCGAAGACATACTTGCGAGGGGAGACGCCGACTGCGTCGCTTTGGGCAGGCCTTTGATCGCAGACCCGCACTGGGTGGAAAAAGCCAAAAAAAACAAACCGTTCAATCGCTGCATCTCGTGCAATGTTTGCGCGGGAAGGCGCCTGGCTCTGGACCTGTCCATCCGGTGCTCCGTCAACCCCTTGGTCGGATGCGAGCTTAAGGAATCCGGGCGCAGGCCGCCGCGGAAAAAGTTGACGGTGCTGGTGGCCGGAGGAGGCCCCGCCGGGATGAAAGCCGCCGTGGAAGCCGCCAGGGACGGGCATTCGGTCATCCTGGCCGACCGGAATTCCCAGCTCGGCGGCAGGGGGCTTATTGCCGCCATCCCACCTGGCAAGGATAAGGTTCTTTGGCTGGTGGAGGATCTTTCCCGGCAGGTCCGGGAACTGGTGGGCGATATCCGGCTAAACACGGTTGTTGACATGAATTTTATCCGGAAAATAAAACCGGATTACAGCATCGTGGCTGTGGGGTCGGATTCCGCCATTCCGCAAGTCCTGGTTGATATCAAAGCTGAAACAACGATGCTGGCCGAGGAAGTCCTTCGCGCGGCGCTTGTTCCTTCCGGTAAAGCCATCGGCGTCGTGGGCGGCGGAGCCGTGGGGTGCGAATGCGCCGAATATCTTGCCAAAAACGGCAACACAGTAACTCTGTATGAGATGCGCGACGCTGTGGCTGTGGATACCGACCCTATAACCCGCAGCGACCTTTTGGCCAACCTGGAGGCCTGCGGGGTGGCCCTCAAAACCGGCCACTGTATGCGCGGTTACGCCGAGGGCGTTCTCACCTGCACCCTTGGAAACGAGGAACGCAATGACCCTCTGGATATGCTGGTATTCGCCGGCGGCATTCGTATCCGCCCTTCACTGCTGGATGAACTGATTGCCTTGAATCATCCCCATTGCGTTATCGGCGACTGCCGGGCTCCCGGGCGTTTCGTGGATGCCGCCCGCCAGGCGCACACTGCGGTGGAGCAACTTCGAAATACCTGTTGAGCGCAGAGGATACTGGCGGAGGAACGGGCGCCTGTCCAATGGTTTGTTCTTCCGCTTTGCCGCTAACCCGGATATTTCATGAGCGGCCTTGAAGAGAATTTTTCAGGGCCGCTCATGAAATATCCGGGTTAGGGCCAGAATCTCGCGATATGCACGGTTCCTGACTTTTGGTGCGTTTTTGAAGGCTACAACAGTATCCCGCCAGGCGTGCGCAACTGCAGCAGGTAGGTGAAAAACACATACTCGATAAGCACGACGATGCATGACGCTGCGCAGAATATGGCGATATCGCGCAGGCCGAGACGCCTGTTGCGTATTGTGTGCGAATAGACGAGCATGCCCATCATGAGCAGCAGCATCGTCACATAGAACCCGATTACGGGGATAAGCAGGTACCCGCACAGAACTATGGCGATATAGACAACGAAATCGAGGGAAAACACCGCGCGTCCGCTTACGGTGTCGCCGTGCGGCGAACCGAAAAGAATCTCCAGACAGATTGCCGCCCCAAGCAGGAGGATAATAGAAAAAACCCACAGGGGAAATACCTTTGAAACGCCTGTCAGATTCTGCGTCTCGTGCAGCATCGCGCAGGCTATGATGACGATCACGGCGCAGACCCAAAAGTCATATTTCAAAAAATTTTCTGCTTTGAAGGCGAAATGCCGTTTTTCCGCACGGACGGTTTTCTTTCTGTTGAGTATAAACGGAAGGATGAGGACAAAAATGTTGGCCGCTATGAATCCCATGGACATGGGCGACCAAATGAGCAATTCGCTTGCCGAATCCAGGGCCTTGGCCCGGAAAAGCGATGTTCCCAGGGCCTGCTCGATGATAGGGCCAAGCACGATGCCCAGCGCCATAGCCGCTGCGGGGATGCGGGCCTTTGCCAGAATATAACCGATAAACCCTGCCGATAGCATGACCGCGACGTCAAAGAGACTGCTGCGCAATGAATACGTGCCGATAAAGGACAAGGTGAAGATAGCCGGGATGATGTAGAGCTTCGGAACATGAAGGATGCGCACACAGGCCCTGGAGACCACATAACCAACAGGAATCAGGACAAAACATACTAAAATGATGCTGGCGATAAAGGCGAAGGCCACCGGACCGCTTGTTTCCAACATTTGCGGTCCAGGCACAATACCTTGCGCAAGCAGCCCGGCCATGAGAGCGGCCGCGCCCGCGCTGCCCGGTATGCCCAGGGACAATAAAGGAATGAGCGATCCACCCACGGCTGCGTTGTTCGAGGACTCGGCGGCCAGTACGCCGTCCAGTTCTCCGGTGCCGAAACGCTCCGGGTTTTTGTCCCAGCGCTTGGCCTCGTTATAGGAGACAATGGCGGCCACGTTGCCGCCGGCTCCGGGAAGAATCCCGATGAAGGTGCCGATGGAGGAGCAGAGCACCATCAGTTTTGGGGTCCGGAGTATATGGAACAGTACTTGCCAAAAAGCCCCCGTCCGGTATTTGAACCGTGCTATGTACGCTTCCTTGTCTTCAAGCAGCATCAGCATCTGGCAGACGGAAAACAGGGCGATGAGCATGACAACGGTGTTGAACCCCATGGCCAGTTGAAAAAAACCGAAAGTGAACCGGGGCACGGCGTCCATGACATCCATGCCCACGCAGCTGACGGCAAGCCCCATGGTTCCGCCCAAAAGTCCTTTGAGGAGATTGCCGGGGAACATTGAAGCCAGGGTCGTCAGCCCGAAAATCGCGAGCCAAAAGTAGGATTCGGAGCCGAACTTCAGCCCCAGGTTGGCCAGGGGTTCGAAAAACAGCAACAAGGCGAGCCCGCCGAAAATGCCGCCGTAGGCGGAAGCCAGCAGGGCGCCATGGAGGGCGCTTTCCGCGTTGCCTTTTTTGGTCATGGGATACCCGTCAAAGGTGGTGGCCACATTGGAAGGGGTTCCCGGCGTATTGATAAGAATGGACGCGATGGACCCTCCGTAAGTCGAGCCGGTGAATATGGACCCCAAAGCGATGAGCGCGGTTGAAGGAGGCATACTGAACGTAAACGGCGTGAACAGGGCAATGGCGGTAACAGGCGCTATCCCCGGGAGCATTCCTCCGATAATACCGAGAAAAACACAAAAGAACATTATCCATATGTTATATATTGATAATGCATTTATAACCCCATCAGCAAAGAGTGATAAAGTAACCAACTCCACAGGGATCCTCCTGTTTTCCTCAAATCCATGCTATAGATAATTCTTCTTCAGTTCAAATCGCGGTGCAGCGCTGGCGGAGAATGGCGGCATGGGTAAAATTTTAAGACATGCCGCCACCTAAAGTCATTTTTTGGTTTTGTTGTACTCTTCCAAAGCATGTTCATAAATGGGCTTTGTATCATAATACATTTTCTTTGCTCCTTCACTGCCCACCCAACGAACGGTCATCCCGATATTCTTCAGACGCTGGATCACCTCAGGTTTGGAGTAAATATTTTTGAAGCCGATTTCCAGGCGCTCCAGCACCTCCCGCGGGAGCCCAGCGGGAGCAAGATAACCGCGGCCCATGGCGCTCTGGATATCATAGCCAAGCTCCTTCAGCGTGGGTACGTCGGGAAGGTCCGGATCCCGTTCCAGGGCGGCCACCGCAAGGGGACGATATTTGGACAGGGCTTTGAAGAACACTCCCTTGGTGGCGCCCAGCGCGTCAACATGCCCGCCAAGCAACGCGGGCACGGCGGCCGCGCCGCCCTGGTGCTGGACAATGACAAACGGCACCCCGGCTTCACGCAGTTGCAGGCAGGGAATGTAGGTCTGCCCCAGGGTTTCGGTCGTTCCTATGGTTACCCTGTTGGGGTTTTTCTTGGCCCGTTCGATGAGGTCTCGCATGGATTTGATAGGGCTATCGGCCCTGGCCAAAATGAACATGTCATCCGAGACGGGGCAGGCGATATGGTCAAAGGATTCAATAGTGTATCGCCCTGTCCCGCGCAGCATGTTCATGAGTACCAGGTTGTAGTTGGTAGCCGCGATGGTATACCCATCCGGCTTCGCTCTCTTGGCGATTTCTGTTGTGCCTATAGCGGAATCCGCCCCGGGTTTATAGACAAAAACCAACGGTTGGCCGAATTCCTCCGCGAAATCTTTTTCTATTGTCCGCACGGCCTGGTCCGCTCCTCCACCCGCGGCGAATGGGATAATAATATCGATCGGTTTTTCGGGGTACGCCGCATGCGCGAAAGAGCAGCAGAGCACCAGCGCCGTCAGGGAAACCAAGCAATGCATCATGCGATTATACATAAGTGCTCCTTATGAATCATAGCGGTTCAACATGATAAGCATATTCACTTTGAGGCGCTTGCCCAACAGCGAACAAAGCTCATCCCACTTTTCACGGCAAAGATTTTCATAGAAAGCCCTTGCAGAGCAAAACCATTTTTCAAAACTTATTTTGTTCTACAGCATGTTACGCTTGAAATAGCGGCTTAACGGCGAGCCAAGCTCGCCTACGCCTACTTCGCGGCAAGGATTTGGGGCAAATCCTTGTAAAGCATTTCAAGCATGAAGTGCCCTAAGCCTTTTCTTTGCTGTTTTTCAGGCCAAGCACGCGCTGCGCATTCTTGTAAAAAATTTTGGGAATGACTTCTTCTTTCAACTTGAGTTTCTTGAAGAACTCAACGCAACCCGTCATAGGCATTGTCGGATGAGCGCTGGCGTATAGGAAACGATCCTGCAAGAAGTTGTTGGCCGCAAATATGTAATCCTCATAGCCGGGAAGGCCCATGGAGTAGATATCCGGCTGGATGTAAATATTCTCGCGGCGTAGCGCCACATGCACAAGCTCGCGGGAGAAAGGCCAGCAGCCGTGCGTGCTCACGATCGTCAGATTGGGGAAGTCCACCGCCACGTTTTCAAGATGGCCGGGGAAATTGAGGGAGATATGCGTTTTGGGAAGCCCGCCGGTCATCAGCAATATGGGAATGTTGTATTCCTGCGCGTATTCGTAAATGGGGTATATGCGCCTGTCGTCACAGGACATGGGGACCTGAAAACCCAGCGGCTCCACGTTGATGCCGGCAAAGGGGCCGTTAATCACTTCCTTGTCCATGACTTCAAACGCGCTTCTGGGATTATACAGGTCCACACCCGCGAACGCGGCGAATTTGCCCGGGTATTGTTCCATGATTTGGCGGATGGACGCGCACGTGATGTCTCCGAATGCGTAACTGACGCGGCCGGGCAATACGCCCATGGTAATTCCAGCCTGTTCCATTTCTCCGAAAAACATATCCATGGACCGATGCACGGTAGACGGCAGTTGCCACATGCCGAACCCTTCCGCAATCTTGGCGTTGCGCTCAATATTGAATTGCGCCGAGTTGAGAAAGTCTCCAGCAGGTGGACGAAGTCTGAAGTCAATAATCATAGATAACTCCACGGTTATTATTTGAGATTGATTTTACCAGTAGTTCCGTTCCGATATTGTCGCCTTAAAATATATTACCGTCCTTTTCCGAATTGCGTGTATGCAGACATGCTACCAAAGATATCCTGCCGGCGTGTCAACGTGGAGAAGCAAAGTAAAACAAAGATATTCCAGAAGCACGACAAGTATGGAGACCGACGCAAAAATCATAAGGCATTTTACCGTCAGGCGTTCAAAAATATCTTTTCTCAGATAGAGCAAAATCCCCATCATAATCAGAAACATAGTAGTGTAAAATCCGGCCAGGGGAATGAGGAAATACCCTAAGAAGGAAATACCGGCACAAACGCATGCATTTGCCGGTAGTGTTTCACGGTGCTCAACCTGATGATCGGCTGATAGCGGCGTAAACAATGTAGACACGCAGATAATTAGCGATACTGCAGCGGCGAGACCAAAAATATATAAAGGATATAAACCGGATACACCACCGATTTCGCGAGATTTGTTGACAAAGAACAGAGATGTGAGCCCAATTACTACTATGACTCTAAAATCTAATCGCCGTATATTCAACGCAGAAAATGATCTGCTTTTTTTTTCATGCGTAACGCCGAATCTGCGGTTCTTTCGCCACTCAAAGTAAAAAGGTAATGCTAATACTGCAATATTGCATAGTATAAGGATAAATGCCATAGGCGAAAACAGCAACAAGTCACTAACTGAATCATATCCGCGAGATCTAATCAATGTAATATTAAGATTTTCTTCGATAATTTGGCCAAGTACAACGCCTAATGCAATACCTGATGTTGGTATTTTGGCTTTTGCCAAGATATATGCAATAATACCTGCCGCCATCATTACCAGGACATCAAACAAACTGTTGCGCAAAGAGAATGTACCGATAAATGACAAAGTAATGACCGAAGGAATAATAAACATTTTGGGTATGTCAATAATCCGAACAGATAGCCGGGCTATGCTGTATCCAACAGGAATTATAACGAAGCATACCACAATTAAAGAAATGATAAACGTGTAGGCGACATCGGGGGAACGTTCCAGCATTTGCGGGCCTGGTTGCAGCCCTTGGGCCAGTAAACCGGCCATTAATGTGGCCGCTGCCGCGCTGCCCGGGATGCCAAGCGAGAGCAACGGCACCAATGCGCCGCCCACACAGGCGTTATTAGAGGATTCCGCAGCCAGAACCCCATCCAGTTCCCCGGTTCCGAACCGCTCGGGGGTTTTGTCCCATCGCTTTGCTTCATTGTAAGCCACAATGGAAGCCACATTGCCTCCTGCGCCAGGAAGCACGCCAATAAATGTACCAATCGCCGAGGACATAAGCATGACTTTCGAGGATCGCACCATGCCATGAAAAGCCCGCCAGAACGCTCCCGGATGATGGACGAATTCCGCAATATACGCTTTTTTATCCTCCAAAAGCAGAAGCATTTGACAGATGGAAAACAGGGCTATCAGCAGCACAACCATATCAAACCCCATCGTCAGGGGATAATAATCGAAGGTGAACCGCGGTATACCCGCTACTTTGTCCAGGCCGAAGGTACTTGCAGCCAGCCCCAGCAAACAACCAAGTATGCCCTTGAAAAGGTTTCCAGGAAACATGGACACCAGCGTGGTCAAACCGAAAATGGCCAGCCAGAAAAAGGATTCGGAACCGAACTTAAGGCCTATGCTGCATAACGGTTTGAAAAACAACAGCAGAGCAATGCCGCCAAAAGCCCCGCCGTAAGCAGATGCCCAAAGAGCGCCGTAAAGGGCTTCTTCCGCTTTGCCGTTCTTGGTCATCGGATAGCCGTCAAAGGTAGTGGCCACTGAAGCGGGCGTTCCCGGAGTATTGATCAGGATTGACGCATTGGCTCCGCCATATGTTGAACCGGTAAATACGGCTCCGAGTGAAATTAGAGCTGAATCTGCAGGCATAGTAAATGTGAATGGCGTAAATAACGCTATGGCGGTTACAGGTGAAATGCCAGGCAGCATTCCTCCTATAATGCCTACAGTGATTCCGATCAGAATCATCAGAAAATTATAAGGTGTAAAGCAGTTTATTAAGCCGTTAAGTAAAAAATAGAGAGATTCCAATTCCATTACTATCTCCAATCCGTATCATAAACTCAAATGATAAATGGAAATAAAAGCTATTGAATGATTTTTTTACTTAAAGACAGAACTTCTTCACCTGTTTTCTGAAAATTGTTAAACATTTTTTGCACATCGCCGCCGCTGGTCCATTGTATTTTCAACCCGAACTCCTTGTGTTTAGCAATGACTTCAGGCTTATCGTAAATACGCTTTATACCTTCTTCAAGACGGGTTTTTACTTTTGGATCGAGCCCTTTGGGGGCAAAAAATCCGCGCAGCAGAAAGCTGGTGACGTCATAACCGCATTCTTGCAAGGTCGGGATCTCGGGGAAGTCTGTGTCGCGTTTCTTGTTTGCTGCGGCAAGAACGCGCAAATGAGGCAGGGAGGGCATAGCTACGCTTTTTACTGCGGCAAGCGCGGTCACATGATTGCCCAACAAGGCTGGAATGGATTTTGCGCCGCTTTGGAAAGGCACAAGATTCATGGGTACCCCCAACTGCATCAGTCGCAACGAAGGGATAAACGACGGGCCTAGTGTTTCCATGGTCCCGATACTTATCTTCCCGGGGGCAGCCTTGGCTTTTTCTATAAGTTGCTGCATCGACTTGATGTCACTATCTTTGTTCACCACATACAGGACATCATCAATCACGGCGCTGCCAAGATAGTCAAAGTCATCGAGAGCATATGCTCCCACACCGCGCAATTTATTCATAAGCAGCAGCGGAAACAGTACGGGGCATATTGTATAGCCATCCGGTTTAGAACGGGCCAATTCCGTATGCCCCACAGCGCCATCGGCACCAGGCTTATAGACAAAAACAAGGGGTTGTCCGAATTCTTCCAGAAAATCTTTTTCAATTAGACGGATAACCACGTCCGTCCCCCCGCCGGGACTCCACGGGATCATCACGGTAATCGGTTTGATTGGAAACTTTTCAGCACCAAAAACCGGGGAGGTGAAACTGAGCATGAAACAAATAAATAATAATATAGCCATATTACTGCGCATAATCTCTCCTTTCGTTATGATTGCCTTGAGCAATTTACAATTTAAGAATACGGGCCGCATTGTAGTATAACGAATCCTGCAGGGCGTTTTTTTCCCAGGCCTTATCGCTCCATTCCGTGACGCTTTGTTTGAGCCCACGAAATGGGTAGCCGCTGGCGAACAGTATCCTGCGTTGCAGGTAACTGTTCGCCGCCCTGAGAATGTTATCTGCGGAAGGCATGTTCGGGATGGCAAGGTAGAAGTCGGGAATAAGGTATACGTTAGGACACACAACCGGCAGGGCAAGTGCTTGGTCGATATAGGGCCAGCAGGCGTGCGGCACCACAAAGGTCACTCCGGGAAAACGGTTGGCGGTGCGCTGGATATGGACAGGATCGGAAAAGGACAGGTCGGACCCCAAATACATGCTCGTGGTCAGAGATACAATACACTTAAATTCTTCAGCTTTTTTATAAATTGGATCCAAACGAGGGGCATCGGCATACATCTCGCAATTGCCCAAATCCATGCTGATGCCTTTGAAATTCATGCCACCAACGGTCCGCTCCAGTTCCGAAATCGCATTCTCCGACAGAGGATTAAGCGCAGCGAACGGTATGAGGCGATCAGGGTACAGGCGGGCCAGTTCAGCTGTATCGTCATTGCTGGTGGGAGGCGTTTCAGGATCGCGGTCGTTGGTACGCCCCATGACACAAGCCATGTTGATGCCGGCTTCGTCCATTTCACGCATGAACAACCCTATCGAGCGCTGCGCGGCGGAAGGAATATACTGCCGCCCCAGACTCAAAATGCTTTCTTCAGCCACATCACCTTTTGGGGACATGCTTTTGAAATGTCGAAGCGTCAGAAAGCTTTTAAACGGCGGCCGCACTCGAAAGTCGATGATCATAATGACATTCCTCGCAAAATTTCTGAGAACGTTATTAAGAATATACGCTGGCGCTTGTCACAGGTTTGTTTATTTTTCTTCATTGAACCGCGTATCCCGCACATAGTTTGGAGCCCCATAAGTCTCACAGGTGGGCATTATTTTAATCTGGGAGACATTCACATGGGGGGGCGTGTTCACAGCCCACCAGACCGCGTCCGCCGCGTCTTCGCCCTGCAGGGGTTCGCTGTTGGCGTAATGCCCCGCCGCTCTGCCAGCGTCCATGCCGACCCTTGGCAGATAAAATTCCGTCTCCACCCTGCCCAGTTCGATGGTCGTAAACCGGATCGGCGTTCCGGACAGATCCTCGCGCATATTGAAATGCAAAAGCGTGCCGAAAGCTTTTGTCGCCCCGTAAACATTGGTGTTGGGTTTCGGCACGCAGCCCGACAGCGAGCCTATATAGACAACGTGCCCCTTGCCTCGACGGACCATGTCCCTCAGGACCACGTGAGAACAGTACAGAACCCCGAGAATATTTGTGCGGACCATGGTCTCCAGGTCTTCCAGTTTAGCCTCCTGAACCGGCGCGGAGACAAGGGAGATGCCGGCATTGTTGACAAGAACGTCAACGGGTCGAAAATTCGGGCCAAGAGAAGAAAAGGCCGCTGTCACCGCTTCTTTTTCTCGCACGTCCATAGTCATCGGCCAGAATGTTTCGCCGAGTTCCTCCCGAAGGCGTTGCAGGCGTTCCCGCCTCCTGCCCGTCCCGATGACGTTCCAGCCTTCCCGAACAAACCGCCGGGCCGTTGCCAAACCTATGCCTGAAGTCGCGCCTGTTACGCAGACAACCTTTTTCATGGTTTCCCCTCAGGTATGGCATTATCCGCCGCTTCAACCCGGCAGTCGCATACGGCTGGATCGTGGCCAGGGAGAATGGCATCGCAGATTCGTTCCATTTTGGAAAAAGAGGCATAATACTCATCCAGCCGATAATGGATGCCGGAAGGAATATGGGCGTGAATGCCGTTGCCGGCCCAGTTTTCAAACAGGGGGCAACAGTCGCCGGCTATAAGAGTCCTGCCTTTTGCCGTGTGGACGAGAACGCCTTGAAACCCGGGAGAATGCCCGGGCAAGGCCACCAGTTCTATACCGGGACAAAGGACATGGTCACCGTCAACAAGCACCATTTGCTCATGGGACTTGAGCCACGGAGGAACCAGGCCCGTCTGGCTGGATTCGTAATAGACCCAGTGTACAGGTAACGGATCGAGCGCATACTCCACTTCGCGTTTCTGCGTGTATATCTTTGCGCGGGGAAACAGGCCGTTATTGAAGCAATGGTCCCAATGCAAGTGGGTGTTGATGACAATTTCCACGTCCTCCACATCGAATCCCAAGGCTTTCAGCCCGGCCAAGGGATGCATTTCCCCGGAACGGGTAAGGCGATGGTGATGCTTCATAGCCCAATCCTCGTCGGAGCATCCTGTGTCGACGAGTACGAGCGCGCCATTTCCTTCAATCAGGTACATGATGACAGGTGCGACAATTTTGATCCCGCAATCCGTCTGATATGTGAAGTTTGATTTCTCGGCGGCCGTGAATTCACCGACCTTTATCGGGTAGATGGTAAAATCCTGCACTGTAAATACTCCCGAAACTTCTTGAGAATCCTATGCCCGGGCCCGGCAAGAGTGCAAATGCAGCCGCGTATTAAGGCGGAAAGGATCTATTCAACGGCACAAGAACAAAAACGCAGCAAAGACGCAAGCAGAGCCGCCGTCAGTTGCAGCGACCAGCGCCGTTCCTCGTGGCTGGCCATGAGCGCGTTATACGGAAGAGCTTTTTTGTCCCGCGCAAAACATTGCCGGACACATATACCTGTCCGCCCATAATCCGCTGTGCTGTCCGGTAACTGGCTGTCATCGTTACAGTCACCTCTCCCCTCCTGTTTTCTGCGCCTTGCCTGATTGCAATTTCTGCAGTTTTTGTAGCAAGAACAATACCAAAAATAGCGTGGCGCCTGGCAGTTACGGCAGCGACCTTGAAGCACAAAACTTTTAAAGCAGCCGACATTGTCCCATGCCAGTCAATATGGGCGGAACTCGGCACCATTGGGGGCGGCGGTGATGCGTCGACAGAGGAGAGATGAGGCATGAATCGAGTATTGTTTCTGTAATGAAAAAATGTTTTCATTATTGAAACAAAAATGTTTATGCCCCGTTGTTCAGCCAGACGGGCATACGATTATCCGGCACTTCTCCGTGCTGAATAAACTGGGCATGCCGATCGGCCGGGCGGATCATCTACTTGGCAGCGCAGGCGCTGCCGGTGAACAAAACCACGTGGAGCATTCCGGCGGGCGCGTTGTGACGTGGCGGCATCGCAGCCCCCCTGGCATGTCTTTGCAGGTAGCTGTAAAGATTATTTTTTGACTATACGGGGATAGACTCGCGCGCATTCCGGTTTGGCGTCGGGGAAATATATATTCATTGTGTTGCAGTGGCAGCGGATTTAATTGAAATCATCGTCAATGGTAATGGTTTGCAAGGTGGCGGCGCCGGCCATATCCACATCTCGGTCCACAGCGGTCTGCAAGGCTGGATCATGGCGCAATGAACCATGATCATTGGGCTCTTCGTAACCAAGCGCCAAAGCGTACACGCGTTGCCGCAAAAAATGCAGAGCAGAGTGCGCACGACTGGTTTTGCGCCTGGAGCCATCAAAGCAACGGGAAACTTCGGGCAACAGATGAAGCACCTCGTCCGCAGCCCGGATCAGCGTCCCGCCGCCGTCGGGAGTGATGGTCTGGCCGCTGAAAACGGCCTCAACTTTGCGGCCTTTTACCCCTTTGAATCTAATCGGATCGGATGCACAATTTGTCATGGGGCCCTGTCAATAGATTTAAGTGTAAGTAACTAAAATCTATCAAAAAAATAATAAGAACGCCATCTTTTTATGCACTATGCGCCGTCAGCGCTCCTTCGATCCTGATGCCGCGCGGGGGATGCCGGGCAGCGGCAAGATGAAAGTCCGGTTCCAAATTGAGCGTAACCCGACAAAAAGCCGGTTCATTTCCCCTGAGAGCGACGGATCAGGCCGAGCTTTTCGGCTTCCCGGCTCAAAAAATCCCTAAAATCAGGATGGGCGATGGATATGATCCGCTCGCATCGTTCTTTCATGGAGCGCCCGGCCAGATTGACGCAGCCCCATTCCGTGACCAGCTGATGAATCTGGCTGCGCGGGGAGGTGACGATTTCGCCCTGAGGCAGAACGGGCTCGATACGCGACCGCATTTCACCGGTTTTTTTGTCCGTGAACGTGGAAGCCATGCAGATGAAGCTTTTTCCGCCGTCGGATATGAAGCTGCCGTGCACGAAGTCAAGCTGGCCGCCGGTGCCGCTTATTTGCCGGGTGGCTGACGATTCGGAGGACACCTGCGCGAACAGATCGGCGCCGATGCAGCAGTTGATGGTCACCAGGTTGTCGTTGCGGCCCATTATCTCGGGCGAGTTGGTATAGTTGACGGGGCACGACGCCAGGCCGGGATTGTCCGCAACCCAGTCATACAGCTCCCGGCTGCCGAGGCAGAAAGACCAGACTCCCTTGTGTTTGTCGATGTTCTTTTTGGCGTTGGTCAGTTTGCCGTGCTTGTGCAGAACGAGATATGCGTCCACCAGCATTTCCGTGTGCATGCCGAGGTCCCTGAGATCCGTCTGGGCCAGCAGCAACCCCACGGAATTGGGGATGGCGCCGATGCCGATCTGGATGGTGGATCCGCTTTTGATCTGAGAGACAATATGCTCCGCGATGCTGCGCTCCACATCGGAAGAGGACGCCGAGGGCAGTTCGATCATTGGGTGACTCCCGCCCTCGACAATGTAGTCCACCTCGCTGATATGAATGCATTCCTCGAAACCGCCATGGCATCGGGGCAGAGCCTCGTTGACTTCCACCACCACGGTTTTCGCTGTTTCCAGAACGGCCCTTGTGGCCGAGTTGGCGATGGAGAAATTGAAATAGCCGTGTTTATCCATGGGCGGCGCGCTGATGAACGCGATATCCACGTCAAGGCATTTACGGTATATTTCCGGTTGGTTGCGGTAAGACATGGGGACGTAGTCGCAGCGTCCTTCATCCGCCCAGCGGCGTTCCTGGCCGCTCAGGTGCCAGCTTGCGTAAGAGAAAGCCTTGTCCGCGCCTTTCTCTGTGACTATTTTCAACGGCCGCATGCTCAGGATGCCGCGCACCTTGACGTCGTGCAGTTCGTCCTTGCGTTTTGCCAGAGCCGCATCAACGGTTACGGGCATGCACAGCGACATGCCGTAATCAAGCCACATGCCGGACGCTACAAGACCGGCCGCCTGTTCGGCCCCTATCAGCTTTCGGATGTAATCAGCCTTGACCATACATTCTCCTGAAGGCGGCATTCGTACGCGCACGTTGAATTATAAATCCACACCTGCCGCGGCGGCGGCGTCTTTGGCCCATTGGGGAAACAAATCGCCCTGCCTGATGCGGTCAACACGCGTTTTTTCCTGCTCCAGCTTCTTCTCCGCCGCAGAAATAAGTGTTCCCGCCTCGCCGGCGGGCAGCACAATGACGCCGTCCTCGTCCGCGACCACAATATCGCCGGGATGCACCGTCACCCCGCCGCAAACGACGGGTTTGCCGACGTCCCCTTCCCCGCCTTTGCCGCAGGCAACCGGATACGCGCCGCGCGCGAATATCGGCAGATTCTGCTCGGCCAGTTCGGCCGCATCGCGGACAAGACCGTCAAGAACCACCCCGGCAATACCCTTGGAGTGCACGGCCATAACCGTCATTCCGCCGATCATGGCCACATTTTTGCGGTCACCCGCGTCAATAACAAGAATATTGCCCGGACCGGCAGCGGCCGTGCCGAGATGGACCATGAGATTGCCGCCGCTGATCCTGGCGGTAACGGCGGTTCCGGCCGCGCGTTTGACGGCGCCGAAAGGCGCAAAACCCGGTTCCATCACCCCCCTGCCCCCGGCGGCGTCGCTCAGAAGGGATGAAGAAAGCGGGTCGAGGCGTTGCAGAATTTCCAATTTGGTCATGGTATGCCCCTTTCACCTGTAACTGGTTTGTTGCGCAGAAAAAACGGGAATTACGACAACGCGTACTTTTTCTTCAAAAAGGACTCCGCAACCGCCGGGAACATGGCATAGCTGAGAACGTCCTCGTCGCTGCGGGCAAAAGCGGCGGATTCCGCCTTCATTTTTTCGTATTCCGGCTCAAGCAGATCAGCGGGCCGGCAAGACAGCGGCTCCGCTTCGCCGAGAACCTGCCGCAGCAGCTCAGGCGCGACGGCTCCGGGAGTCTTGCCGTAATTCCCCTTTATATAGTCCATGGATTCGTTTGCAAGCATGGCGTACCGTTCGCCCGTCATGACGTTCATCGTCGCCTGCGCGCCGACGATTTGCGAAAACGGGGTGCCGAGAGGCGGATAGCCAAAATCTTTTCTGACGGCGGCCGTCTCGACCAGGATTTCGTCGAGACGGTCCGCCATCCCCATATCCTTGAGCTGCCGCTCCAAATTCGACAGCATCCCTCCGGGCACCTGGTGCCGGAGGACGCTGATGTCGACGCCGGTGAACCGGCTTTCGAATTCTTTGTATTTTTTACGAAGCTGCATGAAGTAGTCGTTTATTTCCGCCAGCAAACCGAGATCCACGCCGGTTGCCCAGGGGGTGTTTTTCAAAGCGACGACAAGACTTTCCGCCGGCGGGTGGCTGGTGCCGAGCGCAAGGGCCGATACATCGACATCAATGACGTCCGCCCCCGCGTGAACAGCCTCCCAGTAAGCAATGTCGGCCATACCGCCGGTGCAGTGAGAGTGAAAGTGAAGAGGAACGGAAATCGCCGCTTTGATCGCCCGGATCGTTTCACCCACGGATACCGGGTCGACCATTCCCGCCATGTCCTCCAGATGAATCGCCTCCATTCCCATTTTTTCAAAACTGACCGCCAGATCCACATATTTTTCTGTGGTGTGAACAGGACTCAGCGTATACAGGATGTTCGCTTCCGGTTTTTTTCCAGCGCGCAGAACAGCTTGGGTCGCCGCCTCGCAGTTTCTCAAATCGTTCAGACCGTCGAAAATGAGAAAGACGTCTATGCCGACACCGGCGGCGGCAGCGACAAAACGTTCAACGACATCGTCCGGATACTGGCGGTAGCCGACAAGGTTCTGGCCCCGCAGCAGCATCCGGAGGGGCGTCTTTTGTACAATGCGCTTGAACCGGCGAACCCTTTCCCAAGGGTCTTCACCAAGAAAGCGGATACAACTGTCGAACGTCGCGCCGCCCCACATTTCCATGCAGACATAGCCCACCCGGTCCATTTTTTCGAGAACGGGAAGCATGTCGGCGGTTGTCATCCTTGTTGCCAGCAGCGATTGCTGGCCGTCGCGAAATTCCACGCTGGACAATTTCACCGAACGCGCATGCGCTGAAGCCGACGCTTCCTTTCTGGTCCCGGCAAGCCGATCCATATGGCTGATCCTCCGGCGGATTTGTTTGCAATCACTTCAAAAGCGGTAAAAGGAGGCTGCCCAGAATAAGGATCAATGCCCCGCCCAACCGAGATGAAACCGCGGCAAAAGGCATCAGTTCCATGCGTTTGCAGGCGCTGAGAGTGGCGATATCGCCGGAGCCGCCCATATTGGCCATGCAGAGGCCGCCGGTGATCGCCGCTTCGATCGGATAGAATCCCACCAGATAGCCCACCAGCGCGGAGCCGATAATGGCGCCGATGACGGTGGTGACGACCAGAAGCACATATACCAGATTAAAGGCTTCGATGACCGGCTGCAAACTGATGAGGCCGATGCCGAGGCCGGCCAGCAGAACGTTGGTGAAGTTCTTGATGAAAAATTGATACCACAGCGCGCAGGCCTTTTCGATGTAGGCGGGCATGACGCCGATCGCCTTCACAATGACCATCAAAAGAATCATCCAGGCATAGGCGTGGATACTGGGGACAAAACGCTGGACCAACTGCCCGATGGCAAGAAACATTCCTGCAACCGCAATGCCGATGGCGAAAACGCCTAAATCAGAGATCGGCTCCTGTTTCACGGCCTTTTCGCTGACCATTTCGCCGCCGGAGACTCGAAGCATATTGCCGTTTCCCGTCATGGACGGCCAAACCTTGCCCGCTTTGTCAAGAAGACCGGCGGCAATAATGGCGCAGGCGTTGCCCAGAGCGACGGCAGGCGTCATCATGGCCAGCAGTTCCCCGACGTCTCTTTTCATAATCTCGCCGAACATCTGTGACATGGGCACTGCGCCGGCCGCAGTGCCGCCCCCCATGATGGGAAGTCCGAGAAAAAGCACCGCCGGGCCGAAGCCAAAGCCCAAAACAGAGCCCAGCAAACCAACCAGAAGCAATGCCACGATCACACCGCCGAAAATACAGGGAATGTAGCGGACAGCGGCCTTGATCAGCAAATCGCGGTCCATGCCGAAGATGCTGCCGCAGCAGAGCGCCGCAAGGGCGAAGTTGATGAAGGTGCCGTTCATGAAATTTTTTGTCGCCAGCGCAATTTTGGGCGGAATAATGCCGTACATGACAAGCGCGGCGCAGCCGAACAGCACCACCACCGATCCGCCGCCGAGATAGTCCTTGACGATAGGGGTCCGGTCTCCGACAAAGCGAAACGCTTCCCCCAGAACCAGCAGCAGCGGCAACTGCCCGGCAAGGCTGGCAGGCAGGAAGTTGAAATACATGGCCAGCAGCACCAGAACAAATAAAACCATGAACGCCGGAATATCCATTCCGAGGAGTTTGATTTTCTGCTTGGCCGGCATGCCGGCTTCTCCTGAAGTGACAGCTGTTTGTGACATCACGAGACTCCTTAAAATATAAAAGGGTTTATGTTACAATATTGCGCTGCTTCTTGTTCCGGACGGACCGGCTTCATAGGGGCGGGCGGTTCGCTTCGCCCATACCGGCAAGATGCTCTCGCGGATCGGTTATTTTGCCGTTCAAGGCCGACACCGCCGCCGTCGCCGGAGAACCCAGATAAATAAGCGATTTGGGACTTCCCATCCGACCGAGAAAGTTGCGGTTGTTGGTGGCCAGCACCACTTCGCCGTCGCTTACCAGCCCGCCGCTGCGGCCCTGGCAAATGGAACAATAGGGGTGGGTGATCATTGCCCCCGCCGCTGCCAGCGTTTGCAAATAGCCCGCCTTGAGCGCGTCTTTGTAGATTATGTTGGAAGCGGGCGTGACGATGAACTTGACTCTTGCCGGGACTCTTTTTCCCTGCATGATTTCCGCGGCAAGCTTCAGATCCTCCAGACGGCCGTTGGTGCAGGAACCGAGAAAGACCTGGTCTATCTTCGTGCCTTCATACGCGGTCACGGGATGAACGTTGTCCACGAACTGCGGGCAGGACAGACTGGGAACCAGCTCTTCCGCCCTGTAGCGCAAAACCCGCTCATATTCCGCGTCGTCGTCGAAGCGCAACCAGGACACATCCTTCGGGTCCACTCCGCTGTATGCGCAGGTTTTTTCGTCCGGCGCGAACAGGCCGACCTTGGCGCCGCATTCCACCGTCATATTGGATATGGTAAGACGGGCGTCGATGCTTAAGGCATCCACGGTGCTGCCGAAAAATTCGAGCGACTTGTAAGTGCCGCCGTCGGAACGAAGGTCGCCGAGCACACGCAGGATGATGTCTTTGGATGTGACGCCTTGAGGCAGTTCCCCGTCGATCTGAATTTTGATGGCGGAAGGAACCCGCACCCACATTTGTCCGGTGCCCAGTATCGCCGCCATTTCGGTATACCCGACGCCGGTCGAGAAGCAGCCGACGCCGCCGTATGTAGTTGTATGAGAGTCAGTGACGTAAACGACGTCTCCGGGTCTTGCCAGACGCATCTCGGGCATGAGCTGGTGGCAGATGCCGGCGCCGACATAGTGCCGCCTGATGCCGAATTCCTCGGCAAAGTCATGTGAATAACGAAGCGCGCGAGAATCGTCAGTGCGGCATGTGGGCAACAGATGGTCCTGGATGATGGATGTCCTTTCCGGGTGCAGAACCCTGGCAAATCCCATCTCCTTGAATTTTTCATAAACAAAGGCCGCATAAATATCCAAAAATGCAATCTGGTCGGGGGTGGTCATGGCGATGTCGCCGGGCCGGTAACTGGCGGCGCCGGTATTGCGCATCAGGATTTTTTCAGCAAGCGTGTGTCCCATATCGTTCCCTTATACCGCCAGACCGTTGCGTTTTTTCATGCTTTTCACCAGCCCGCCGTCATTCACAATGGCAAACAAATCGTCCGGCATCTGCCCGATAGCGTATTCCTTGCCGCCATACAGGATGCACCGGTTGATCTTCACGGTCAGCAAATCCCCTTCCCGGCAATCGGCATGAAGATCGCCGTTTTCAATCAGAAGCAGACCGTTGTTGATGGCGTTGCGGAAAAAGATGCGGGCGAAAGAAGAAGCGATGATGCACCGTATGCCCAGCGCCGCAATCACCTCCGGCGCCTGCTCTCTGGACGAGCCGCATCCGAAGTTTTTACCGGCCACGATGACGTCTCCGGGCTCAATGAGCGCGGCAAGTTCGGGGCGAAGAGGCTCAAAGGCATATCGCTTCATTTCCTGCATGTTCGCAATCGCGAGATATTGGGTGGCGATAATGATGTCCGTGTCGATATCTTCGCGCAGCTTCCAGATTTTTCCGGTGAATTCCCTGTCCATTAACGCTCCCCCTCTGCTATCGTTCCGGCAAGGGCGCTGTGGGCGGCGACGAATGGCGAGCACAGATACACTTCGGCTGATTCGGCGCCGGCGCATCCTTTGTGGTTTCGGGATCCCGCAGACAGCAGCACTTCGCTGCCGTCCACCACGCCCTGGGATTTTCCCCAGCAAACGCTGCATCCCTGGTTCATCAGAATTGCGCCGGCATCCAGAAATGTTTCCAGAAGGCCTTCGGCGGCGGCCTGGCGGTAAACTTCCGTTGTGGCCGGGGCCACCATCAATCGGATGCGCAAAGGCACCCGCCGGCCCGCCAGAATTGAAGCCGCCAGTCGCAAATCCTCGATTCTTCCGCCTGAACAACCGCCGATAAAGACTTCGTTCACCGCTTTGCCTGAAAATGCCGCGGCAGGAGCCAGGACATCCAGGCTGTCCGGGCCTGCGACAAACGGAACGATTTCAGCCAGATCAATTGAATAATCGGGAGGAAGCGCGTGCTCTTCATCAAAAGCGGCAAACGCGGCGTCCAGCATCTGGCAAAGGGTCGTCCGCTGCGCCGGGGACATGGCCGTCGCTGCCGTTCCGGCGAACACGACGCGCGAATCTTTGATCCCGTATTTCGGCTGCGCCCGCAGAAAAAGAGCGAGGTCTTTCGCCGATGCCGCAGGCGCAAGCCCGCCTTCAAGCCTGATGCGCACTGTTTCAGGAACAGTGAAGGCGGCTTCACCGCTGTGCAGGCTTTCGGCCAGAGCTTCCGGCGACAGCGATATGCCCAGAGCGCCTGCCGCGCCGTATAGGGCCCTGTGGGAAAAGCACCCCGCAACGATATCACCGCGCGCCACGAAACGGTCCAGCATGATTTGATGGGAAATGCCGCGGCCGTTGAACAATTCGCAGCCGTTTTCCTCGGCGAAACGAATCAGGGCTTTTTGTTTGACCGCAACGGCGACCGAGCCGCAAGGGGTATCGTGGTCTATGAAAACCTTTACCTTTTCCGGATTCTTCAGGTTTTTCTTCTGCATGAGTTTCGCAACATCGGCCGACGCGGCATCATTGATTACCCACCAGTCCACCAGGGCCGTCACGGTTGTTCCCCGTTTACCATCAAGCAAGTGCGATTGATTCGGCATGCCTTACCCCTTTCTTTCCGCCGGAAGGTGATATCCTTCATACTTTTTCCGCGCGCCCGCCATTCTAGTGTCAAATTGCAAAAATAAGAGGACTTATTTTTGCTAAAATCGCTACGCCGAAAAGCGTCGTTTTCGGCTTGCTCCGCCGCCTGCGGCGGCGCAAAATCCTGACGGATTTTTTGTGTTTACTCTTGCAAGTAAACACTAGGCAAAGAGCGGACCAAAAAATAATGTCAGTTATTTCAATATGGGTTGTGGAGTTTTCGTTGTTGTTGCTTTCTATCCTTGCAACAAGTATTGCATTTGTTGCAACAAGGAGAATGCGCGTGCCGAAAATTCTGCTGCTCACGCCGGGTCGCATTTTGTACGACCAGACAACCCGGCTGCTGGCCGAAGGGTATCCGGATATCCGGGTGGAACTGGGCTTTTGGACGGGCGCCATTCAGCGTTGCGAGCATTTCATGGCCGAAGGCGGCGAAGTGGTCATCGCGCGGGCGGGCACGACGCAGATACTGCGCGAGGCGCTCCCTCTGCCTGTGGTGGATATCCCGACCACAGGCTTTGACCTCATCGCCACTTTGGCGGAAGCGAAAAAGTACGGAAGAAAAATAGGCGTGCTGGCTGTAGAAAGCATGCGCCGCGGGGTCGAGAGCCTGGCTTCAATTCTTGACCTGGAATTGCTTCAGTACTTCATGATCGGGCCCGACGAGGCGGCGGAGGGCGTATCCGACCTCATCGGCAGAGGAGCCCAGGTCGTTGTGGGCGGGGTCGGGGCCTGCCTGGCCGCCGGGCAGCGCGGCTTCCCCTGCGTGGAAATGCAGACCAGCGACGAAAGCATTTTCATAGCCGTCAACGAGGCCCGATACAGGCTTTACACCCGACACGAAGAAAGCGTGCGCCAGAGCGTGATGGATGCCATGCTCGACCATCTGCCCACCGGGGTCGTGACCGTGGACGCCGCGGGAACGGTGAAAGCCTTTAACTCCATGGCCGAATCCATGCTCTCGCGCCTGCGGCATCAAGTTCTGGGCAAAAATGCCGGAGAGGTTCTGCCGGAACTGGCGCTTGAAGAGGTCATAGGCCAGGGCAAGGACGAGGCGGGCGGCGTGCTCAGCATGCAGGACAGGCACCTTGTCTGCCACAAGACGGCGGCGCGCCTTGGCGAGGCCGTGGTCGGCGCCGTGGCCACGCTCCACGACGTTCACGACATCCAGGCCATGGAGAGCAGCATCCGCCGCGAGGTGACGGCCAAGGGGCATGTGGCCCCCTTTACCTTCAAAAACATCATGGGGACAAGCTGCGCCGTCAAGGAGTCAGTCAAACTGGCCCGCCATTTCGCGCGGTCCGATTCCAGCGTGCTCATTCTGGGCGAAACAGGCACGGGCAAGGAATTGTTCGCCCAAAGCATCCACAATGAAAGCCCCAGGCGCGACGGGCCTTTTGTGGCCATCAACTGCGCCGCCCTGCCGCCGCAATTGCTGGAAAGCGAGCTTTTCGGCTATGTGGCGGGCGCGTTCACCGATGCTTCCAAAAAAGGCAGGGCCGGGCTGTTTGAAGCCGCGCACAGAGGCACCATTTTTCTGGACGAGATCGCGGAAATTGATTTCGCCACGCAAGGCCGCCTGCTCCGGGTGCTGCAGGAAAAACGCATCATGCGGCTGGGCAGCGATGCCGTGACTCCGGTCGACATCCGGATCATCACCGCCACCAACAAGGATCTCTCCGCCTTTGTCCGGGAAAACAGGTTCCGCGACGACCTCTTTTACCGTCTCAATGTGCTGCGCCTGCGCCTGCCGCCCCTGCGCGAACGCAAGGGCGACATACCCGCGCTGGCCGGGGCTTTTATCCGACGCATGGCGCGCAGAACCGGCAAACCCTTTACCCTGACGGACAAAGCCGCCGTCTGGCTGAGCCAGCAGCCCTGGCCGGGCAATATCCGCGAACTGGAAAACATTCTGGAACGCGCCACCGCGATCAGCATGTCTTCCGCCCTGGACGAAGGGGTGTTCGTCGAAATCATGGATGTTCCCGAACAGGCGTGCCCTGCGCCCGGCGGCAATGACGACGCGGAACTCGAACTGCTGCTCAAGGCGCTGGCCGCGGCCAAAGGGCATCACGGCAGGGCGGCGGAAACCCTGGGCATAAACAGGGCGACCCTCTGGCGACGGCTGAAAAAGCACGGCATGCGGGGGTAAAAAGGCTTCAAAAAAACGCCGGGCGGAACATTTTTTCCGCCCGGCGTCTGGTCTGCTGAACCCGCCCTTGTCCGGCTGAGAGGCCGCGCATCAGAATTCGAACTTCAACTGCAAGCTCCCGGTCACCCCTTCGCGCACGCCGGTATAGCCCTGTACGGCGAGATCCACGGCAAAGCCGGAATTCTTCACGGGTTGGATGGTCAGGCCCAGTTCGCCGACGCCCGTATCGCCCCTGAGGTTCGGGGAACCGACGCCCACGCCGTTCACGCTGCTTTTCTGCTTGCCGTCAAATTCATGTTCCCAGTATGCGCCGATGTAAGGCGCGGCATAATCGCACACCGCGTAGTCAAAACGCCCGCCCAGGCGGGTGCGCAAAGAATCGGCGGCCTTGAAACGCACCTTGTCGCCGCGCACGCTGACGGAATCGCCGTCCTGGCGGGTCCAGATGAACTTGCCGCCCGTGTCCAGCCTGGCCTTTTCCGTGATGCTCCACTGATAGCCCAGACCCGCGTGCGCGCCCCAGTACATGGCGCCGGTGTCGAAATTCGCCTTGCTGCCGTTGTAGCGGATGTCGGAAGTATTGAAGTCCGCCTCGGCCCGGCCCAGACGGAACGAGGCGTCGGCGTACAGGCCGGACAGGGCGCCGCCCGTCACGTCGTAGCGGCCCAGAACGCCGCCGCCGTAGTAGTTGGTGTTGCCGTCGCCGTCAACGGACGCGTAGTTGCTGAAACTGTTATACGAATTGTAGCTGCCCCAGCCGCCCTCAAAAAACGCGCCAAAGGTCGCCCGGCCCGGTCCCGCGTCGTTGGCGACGGCCAGACCGGCCAGCATGGAAGCGCCGGATACGTCAACGTGCGAACCGCTGCTGTAGCGGCTCCAGCCGCCGGACCCGGCCGCGAAACTGCCGAACTGAAAGCCCGGCCCCCTGGTGGCGGCAATGGCCGAGCGGAAGCCCTGGTTCAGAATCAGGTCCCCTCCCTGATTGATAAAGGCCAGGGTGGCCGTGCGGCCTTCGGCGTAGGCTTTCAGGCGCTCGTAGGCCGGGCTGACGGGAGAAATCTGTTGCAGCATAAGCAGCAGGTCGCTGCCCCTGACCAGCAGATCGAAGATGTCGCCGTTCAAGTTCTGCACGGTCAGGTTGGCGGCGGTTCCGGTCAGGGTTCCGGAAGCGGCCAGCAGCTTCACATACTCGCCGGGGTTCAGGCTCAATCTGGAAGAGCCTTCCTCCACACCGATGGTTGCGCCGCTGATATCGGCATTACCCACGCTTACAAGGGTCTGCCCGGCCGTGACGCCGTGGGGCAGCACAAAGGCCAGGGTAGCGCCCGCCGCGTTCAGATTGGCGATGGACCGCCGCAGGCCGTCGGCCACCCAAAGCCGCCCCGCGCCGCTGACGTTCAGGTTGGTGATGCTCGGAAACCCGTTGCTGTTGTTCAGTGTAAATAAGGCGTTGTCCGTCAGATTGACCGTGGGGAAGTTAAAGTCCGCGTTGGACTGCAACGTACCGCCCGCGCCGCTGACGTTCAGGTTGGAAATCGCGGCATCCCCGCTGTCGTTGTTTATGGTAAAGGCATTGCCGCCGGCCAGGTTTACGTTACCGATGACCACATTCTTGGCTGTGGTACGGTCGAGGCTGAGGGTCAGGTCGCCCGCGGTCGCATCCAGAACCCCGATATTCACCTTCAGGTTGTTGCCTTGATCTCTCAGGGTCAAAGAATCAATGCCGCGCAGCGTGCCGCCCACTGTGAGGCTGACCGGCAGACCGGGCTGTGAAGTCGCACTATAGGACGAACTTGGCGCGGTCCAGTCGCCGGGGGCGTTCACGCTGTTGTGGAACAGGTTCAGCCTGTCGCCCGGGGCGCTGAAAGTGTAACCGTATTTCGCGCCCGCGCCGGATGCGATATACGAGGATGTGGACGGCGCGCCGCCGATTCCGTTGATCAGGGTCAGCCCGTCGCCCAGGTTGAGGGCCGGCTGGTCGGGGCCGATACTAAGCTTCGAGCCGGCTATGTTCACGGTCGAACCCGAAACCGCCAGCATGGTAGAACCCGCGGCCGCCCCGGCCAGATTGAAGAAAAGCGCTTTGCCGGAAGCGTCAAAGGCGATGGGGCTGTTCAGGCTGTTGCCGCTGCCCGTCACGGCAAGGTTGCCGCTTCCCGGCGTGACAGGGTTGCCGCCGAAGGTCATGGTTCCGCCCGAAAACGAGGTGACGTTCAGGCTGCTGCCGCCGGAAAAGCCCAGATTGCCGACCTGCACATCGCCCGCGTTCGTGCCGGTCAGTTTGAGGTTGGTCTGTTGGGAAGCAAGCAGAGTGCCGATGACCACGTCCAGCGTCCCGTCTTTCTTCGACAGATTGATAGCGGGCGCGCTCAAGGTGCCGGCAATGAGTGAGGCCCCGCCTCCCGCGCCGCCGTTGTTGCTTCCTTGCGCACCGCTGGTCACGGAAAGCGCGCCTTTGACCGTGGTTACGCCGGTGAGCGTCAAAGCCGCAAAGCCGCCCGCGCCGCCCTGACCGCTGCCGACCTCGGGTCTGGCCGCGCCGCCGGCCCCTCCGGACACGGCAAGGTCGCCGCCGACGGCAAGATCGCCGACGCGCGTCGCCGAAACAAAGCCGCCCGCGCCGCCGTCGGCGGGCTTGGCGGCCCCTATCGGCCCCCCACCCCCGCCCGCCCCGCCGCCGCCCACCCCCACGGTGGTGGGAG
>JAVBRE010000035.1:0-12840 GCA_031548325.1 Desulfovibrionaceae bacterium | reverse complement strand
CGGCAAGGTGTCTGTTTCGGACTTGGCTTTGCTCAAGCCCCTGCCGGACAACATCCGGGAAATGGCGGCGGCTTTGGTGGGCTGCGTGGCCGGGGCGGTGCTGGTGGAAGAAACCAGGGCCTTGCTGGAAAAGACCGGCTTTGCATCCATCGCCCTGACCCCCAAGCCCGACTACGTGCGGAACATGCAGGACTGGAACGACCCCTTGTACAAGCAGATTGCCGAGACTTTGCCCAAAGGCGAGGAAATGGCGGATTACGTTGTCAGCCTGTCCATTGAGGCCCGGAAATAGGAGCATAAAGGCGAAAGGCCATGACCAAATCGACGCTACAGCGGCTTTCTTTTCTTGACCGCTACCTGACTTTGTGGATTTTCCTTGCCATGTTCATAGGCGTGGGCCTTGGATGGGCCGCGCCGGGCGTGAAGAACGTCATCAACTTTTTCCAGGTGGGCACGACCAACATTCCTATTGCCATTGGGCTTATCCTGATGATGTACCCGCCCCTGGCGAAAGTGAAATATGAACAGCTTGGCCGGGTGTTCCGCGACAAAAAAGTGCTGCTGGTCTCCCTGGTTCAGAACTGGATTATCGGCCCGATTCTTATGTTCCTGCTGGCGATTGCCTTTCTTTCCGGCAACAACAGCTACATGGTGGGGCTTATCCTTATCGGCCTTGCACGCTGTATCGCAATGGTCATTGTCTGGAACGACCTCGCCGGGGGCGACAGGGAGTATTGCGCCGGGCTGGTGGCTTTCAACGCCGTGTTTCAGGTGCTCTTTTTCTCGGTCTACGCCTATGTGTTCATTACCGTGCTGCCCGGCTGGCTCGGCCTGTCCGGTGCCGTGGTTGACGTGAGCATGGGGCAGATTGCCGAAAGCGTGTTCATCTACCTGGGCGTTCCCTTTATCGCGGGCGTGGCCTCCCGTATTTACGGCCTCAAGGTCAAGGGCCTGGGCTGGTACGAGAATGTTTTCATTCCCCGCATAAGCCCTTGGACGCTCCGGGCGCTGCTGTTCACCATCCTGGTGATGTTCTCTCTCAAGGGTGAATACATTGTGCAGCTTCCCCTGGACGTGGTGAAGGTGGCTATCCCCTTGCTGATTTACTTCCTGGTGATGTTCCTGCTCTCGTTCTATCTCTCCCGGCGGGCGGGCGCGAACTACGAGCAGTCGGCAACCCTGTCCTTTACCGCAGCGTCCAACAACTTTGAGCTTGCCATAGCGGTAGCAATCACGGTGTTCGGCCTGAATTCCGGCGAGGCGTTTGTGGCCGTCATCGGCCCGCTGGTGGAAGTGCCGGTGTTGATTGGGCTGGTGAACGTGGCCCTGTGGCTAAAAAAGAAGTGGTGGAGCGCAGCGTGAGTAGCGGCAGAAGCTGTTCTCTGGCGATTTTCGATTGACGGACAAACCGGCAGCCGCCCAAAAGCGCTCTCCTCAAGCGCTCCGTGCGGCCTCCTATACGCTTCCGCCAATATTGAATTTTCTTGAAGACAAGCCGCCACATCGGTGACTTGTCGCCAAAAAACAGAATGCTCCGACAATTCGCGGCAGGACCGGAGGAAAATCAGATTGTTGCGCCCCAGAAAACCTCTGCGCTCCAAAAATTCGAAGCAATAACCGCAAGAAAAGAGCAAGCGGCCCTGAAAAAGCATTTTCAAGGCCGCTCATGAACTATCCGGGCTAGAGTATTTTAGCTTTGAAATTATACATACAGGAAAAATGCTCTGGCCTTGTGCAGCGAAGCGTGACAAGGCCCGCGAGATTGGCGTAGGCGAGCTTGGCTCGCCGTTGAGCGACAATCTCAAAGCGAAACTGCCCTAAGGAACAGCCGGAGCATGGCGCCACAGCGTCTCTTCCCGGCAGGATTTAAAGCTGATCACGCCCAGACCGTCCACTGTGCGTTCCAGACGGTAGACGGGGGTATCAAGATAGATCTCCAGGGACTCGCCGGGTTCCGGAACGCGGTCGGGCTGCTGCACGTGGACGCCGTACAGCTTCAGTTGCAGATAGCCCCATTCCCAGCCCCGCGCGATGGGAACCACGGCCAGATGCGCCAGCAGAGGATACTGCCGGACAGGCGCTTCGGCCAGCGGGGAAAGGCCCACGCTGTTTTTGAAGATAACCTCCGTGCCATCCGTTTCCGCGATGAAACGGGTAATACCCTCGGCCAGAAAGGCAATACGGGTTCGTTCCCAGCGTTCCTGCGCGGTCAGCACGTTGCCGTAAGCCTGCGCGAAAATGATCAGTTGCAGGCAGAGCAGAACGCTCAAAACTCCGAAAAGGCGGCGGGCGGTTTTGCCGCGCGCCGCGCCGCGCAGGGCGAAGAGCATCAACGCGAGGGCCGTGCCGAAACCGCAGAAGGCGCGCGGCGCCCAGACCGGATGCGGCAATACCGCCACAAGACCCGCGGGGGTCAGCAAAAAACAGACGAACAGCAGGCACAGGACAACAAAACGGACGGCGGACCGACGACGACGCCAGCGCCCGACAAGAAAGGCCGCAAAACAAACGACCAGCACGGCCAGCAGCCAGCCAAGGGGGTTGCCGCTCCAGTCTGCGAGCAAAATTTTCATATAGATCCGGCAGTTGGCGATAATGCCGGCAGGCAATTCCGCCAGGGACGGCATGGCGGAAACATGATGGATATAGGGACTGAGCGTCCTGCCCAGCCAGAATGGCGTCTGGGCGGCGGTCAGGACCATGGCCAGACAAAAGGGCAATGCCAGACGAAAAAATACGCGGACCAATTCCGTGTCCCTTTTGCGCGACACCGTGTGCAGCAACATGCTGTAACAGCCTACGGCCAGATAGGCGCTGAGGGCCGGCTGATAGATGGAGGCGCTGCAAAACAGACAGACCACGCTGGCAATAAAAAAGGTTTTCCGGTTCCGCCGTAAAAAGCAGTAGGGCAACACGGCGAGAAGCAAAGCCAGGCACATCTGCGCGGAATCGAACCTGTATGAAAGATTTTCCAGACCGTACGGGCTGAGCCCCACGGGAAGGGCCGCCAGAAGTGTTCCCGGCGTGAGGGGCGCGCGCAAGGCCAGGCAAAGGCAAAAAGCCGTCCCGGCCAGAAAGGCGACCCCCAGAATCTGGCTGAAGGGCGAAGCATCAAGCGTGATGCCGCCCATATAAAAAAGGTACGAGAAAAGTTCCGCCACGGGACGGGCGGAGGTGAACCAGCCCGCGTATCCGTAAAGCGCGCGGCCTATATCGTCGATATACAGCCTGTTGGCAAGCAGAAGGGAAAAAATGCCCAGGCAGTAAAGAGCCAGCAGGGCGAAAAAGAAAGGAACCGGAGCAATGGAACCCGAATTTCGAAATGCTGTCATAAAAATCAGGCTATGCCGCCCGCCTGCCCTTGCTCGTTGCCCGTGAATCCCTCAAATCAGCTTCAACTGCTGTTCCTCGCGTCTTTGCTTTTCCACCAGAGCGGAACGGGAAAGCCCCTCCAGCGGCAGATCATCAAGAAAGCGTGAGGGTTTCAGGCGCAGGTCCTTGCCATACAGGCGGCGCTTGCCCGAATGCGAGAGAAAAAGGCTCTCTTTGGCCCTGGTGATGCCCACATAAAACAGCCGCCGTTCCTCTTCCAGATCCGGGGCGGCGGCTTCCCTGTCCGGCTGGCCGCTGAGTAGTTGCGGTCCGGCAAAGGGCAGGATGCCGTCTTCCAGAGCCGGCAGGAACACAGCCTTGAATTCCAGGCCCTTGGACGCGTGCAGGCTCATGATCTGCACGCGCTCGCTTTTTGCCCGCACCAGTTCCAGTTCGGTCTGCAAATTGACCCAGTTGATGAGCCCGGCCCAGCCGCCATATTCCTCATAGGCCCGGCCCAGGGCTTTGAAGGGGCCGCTCTGCCAGAACAGAAGGTCAAAGGGAGGCAGGTCCTTGAAAAAGGCGGCGATGCCCGCCGGGCCGCGGGCCAGAACGCTGTCCGGACAGGGCAGGCGGTCCTGATCCCCGGCGTCGGCAATGCCCAACATGCGGCCGGCTTCGCGAATAACGAGCGCCACCCGCTCGTCCATCCAAAATCCTTCCTCTTCCGGTACGCTGGCGGCAAGGCCCACTCTGGTCAGGCTTTTTTGCAGCAAGGGGGCCAACGAACGCATGCGTACCAGCACCGCGATATCCGACAGGCCGCAGGTTCCGATTTCCGGCAAGGCCAGACCCGTTTCGCGCAACTGGTCGCGCAGGGTGTGGCTGCTGCCGCCCACCAGCGCCCTGATCTGGGCCGCAACCCAGGCGGCTTCGGCATCGGCGCCCGGCGCTTCAAAACGGTGGAGCCCGACCTGCCCCTCATCCCGCCCGCCTGCGGCGATCAGTTCGCCGCAGGCGGAACGGCCCCGCATCAGGCCTGATGCGGCACGCACGATGGCCGGGGAAGAACGGTAATTTTCGCGCAGACTGACCACCCGCAAGCCAGGCCAGGCTTCGGTCAAAAATTCTTTGACCCGGCCGCTGGCTCCCCGGAAACCGTATATGCTCTGGTCCGGGTCGCCGATGCCGAAAAAACCGCGTCCGTCCGCCGGGGCAAGGGCTTTGAGCAGGGTCAGCTGCAAGGCGGAAAGGTCCTGAATTTCATCCGCCAGAATTTCCGTCCAGGGGGTCGCGTACAGGCCGGACTGGATCTGTTCCAGCCAGAACTCCAGCAGGTCCGTGTAGTCCGCCAGATTCCAACCCCCTTTCTGGCGGGAATAGCGGGTAAAATATCCGGAAAGCTCCTCGCTGAGCGTTTCGCGCCGCTCGCGGGCCAGGTTGAGGCGGTCCCAGGCGCCTCGCAACTGGGCTGACCCAAGCTCCGGGTTGGCTTCGGCGAATACGCGGCGGGCCGCTTCTTCGCCCAGCAGCACCGGTGCTTCGTCATGGGTGCGGTGCCAGAGTTCGAAAGCCAGGGCGTGCAGGGTGTCCGTGCGGGGCAGATGCCCGGCTCCGGCTTCGGGCAGGGCGGCGGCCAGACGCGCGTCCATTTCTCCGGCCGCGCGGCGGGTAAAGGTCACAGCCAGGATCTGGCGGGCGCTGACTCCGGATTCCAGCAGCCGGACCACGCGCCGCACCAGGGTGCGGGTCTTGCCCGTACCGGGTCCGGCAATGACCAGCACCGGTCCCGGACCGGCTTTGGCGGCCTCCTGCTGGGCGGCGTTGCTTTGCAGCGGCGCTTCGCTCTCCGGGCCTGAATCTTCCGCCGCGTCCGGCCCGGGACCAGAGGCAGAGCCGGGGGAACTGTCCGCCGGCGGCGCGCCGGGCCTTTTAGCGCCCTGCGCGGCAAGCGGACCCGCGCCGTCTTCAGGGGCGTCATTCTCTTTCTTTTTGCTGCGCTTGCGGCGGTAAACCGCATCGCTTTCCGCGCCGTTCAGGGTCAGCCCCACGGCGGCCGCCGCCGGAGAAAATCCCGTGATCAGGCTGCCCCGGGTGAATTCTCGCCGCTCCTGTTCCGAAAACACGCGGATGTTTCCGTATTCGCCGTCATAGCCACCCTCGCGCGTCACTTCACCCCGGCGCATGCGGGCCACACCTTCGCCCAGCGGCGCCAGAAAACGAGCCAGTTCGTCCGTGGGCGCGGTCTGCAAAATGGCCAGTTCGGAACCGAAGCGGGCCACGGCCCTGGCGTGCATGGCCGCGACCTTTTTACTCTTCGCTCCGCTGTCCAGAATCTCGCCCAAAAGTTCAGGCAGGGGGATGAGAGACAAAAAATTCTGGTCCGGGGCATGCACGGGCTCGTCGCGGTCGGCCAGCTCCTGTACGCGGTTCAGCACCCCCACGGTCAGGGGCTTGCCGCAAACCGGGCAGATGCCGCCCAGCTCTCTGGTTTCGTGGGGTTCGAGCACCACTTTGCAGTCCCGGTGTCCGTCCAGGTGATATTTGCCTTCTTCGGGAAAGAACTCCAGGGTGCCGAGGTACGCCGTTTCCGGATGCCGGCCCTTGAGAGCACGATAAATGCCGTCATAGGAAATGCGGCCGGAAAAAAGATTGGCTTCGCGGCCCAGGTTTTCGCCGGAATGAGCATCGGAGTTGGATACCAGTTTGTAGCGGTCCAGCGCGCTCCAGAGCCGGTTCATGTCCGGGTCGGAAGAAAGGCCTGTTTCCAGCGCGAAAATTTCGCCCGACAGGTCGCCGTAGCAGTCTTCAAGTCGGTCAAAACCGGACTTGGAGCCAAAGAGAGAAAACCAGGGCGTCCAGATGTGGGCCGGAATCAGAAAGGCCCCCGGGTCCGTTTCCAGCACCATTTCCAGCAGGTTGCGCGAATCCAGCCCCAGGATGGGCCGGCCGTCTGATTCCAGATTGCCCACCTGGGCCAATTTCACGCAAAATTTCTCGGCCGCTTCAAAGCTCGGCATGTAGACCAGGTTGTGCACCCGCCGCGTGGCCCCGCCGCGCTTGTAAATGGAACTGATTTCCCCTTGCAGCATAAACAGAGGGCCAGGGAGATCCGCCCCCACGCCGGTCACACCGGTCGCGTCGAAAACGGAAGCGTATTCCGGCAGTTCCCGGTTCAGATCCAGGCCGTCGCGCAGACGGTACAGGCCGCTGGCCTCGTCAAAAACCAGAACCTCGCGCAGTTCTTTGCGCCACAGCGCATGTGTGAAATCGCCGCTGCCCAGCACGTTCAGGCCTTTGACCCTGGCCCAGGCGGCCAGATTCAAGGGGGTCAGTTTGCTGCTGGTAGCGCGGGAATACCGAGAATGGATGTGCAGATCAGCCCGAAATTGCTGCATAACGGTGCTTTTCCTATGGTTTATGCCACCATAGCAGAAAGTTCGCCGGTCGCCAAATACTTTAGAGTATGTCTAAAAAAATGACGCCAGGCCACGCGGCCGCGCGCGGCTCTCGCTTCGTCGAGAATGAATCCCGCCTGGCGCAGATACGCTTTTTCAAAGCTAATCTGCTCAGCGCCTGTTTTGCAACAAAAACAGCCGGGTCATGACCCAGTCCGCGACCAGACCCGCATTGACCTGGCAGGTCACGCTGTCCTGGCCCTCGACCAGAACGGCATCGGCCATGCGCTGCCGGTTTTCCGGCAGAGAAGCGAAAAATGCGGCCAGATCCGCTTCCGCCCCCGGCCCTTGCGGCGAATTTTTGGCCAGAGCCGAAGCAAGAGCGCGCTGGCAGGCCAGAATCAGGGTGCTCGCGGATGCGGCATCCATACTGCCCTTTGCGCCCGTTCGCTCGAACAGGCCCCGGCCCGTACGCAGAAAATGCGCAGCCGTCGCCGTCCAGTTCGGCGCGACCGCGCCGTCTTCCGAACGAGGCGTATGGGGCTCGTGAGGGTCCGGCCAGGCCAGGGTCAGCACCCAGGAACGGGAAACCAGGGTGGGCAACAGCCGTTCACGCTGCGGGGCCAGCAATACGAAAGAAGTCTGCGAACGCGTCTCTTCCAGCGATTTAAGCATGGCATTGGCCGCGGCTTCGGACAGGGCCTGGGCCTCGGCCAGCACCACTACCCGCCACCTGGCCTCACGCGGGGCTTCGCCCAGCACGGCACGCACGGCGCGCGCCTCGTCAATGGAAATGGTGCCCGCCAGCCCGTCCAGATAAAAAAAATCCCGGTGCATGCGGCCCAAAAAGCGCAGACAGGTGGGGCAGGCGCAACAGGGGCCGGACGGCGAAAGCAGGGCTCCGTCCTGCTTTCGAAAGGGGCCTGAGACCCCTTGACCCGGCAATAGAGAAAGCGGTTCTTCCGCCATGGCCGGAGCGTCCGCAGCCCCGCAGTTCAGGCTCATGGCCCAGTACAGAGCGGCCTGAGAGCGCTCGCGCGCGTCCCCTCCTTCCAGCAGCAGCGATTTGGGCGGCGACGCGGCCAGAGCGCGCAAAAAGGCGAAGACCCGGCCGTGCCCGGGAGATGCGGCGCACTCGCGCAGCTCCGCTGCCAGGGCTTCCAGGTCCCCGACAGCGGGCAGTTCGGTTTCAGCAGAAACAGTTCGGCTCATCAAAAAACTCTAAAACAATAGGATGAACAACGACGCCTATTCCCCCACAATAGCGGGGTCAAGGGGCCTAAGGCCCCTTGCGGGGCACGGGGCGGAGCCCCGTTCCCGTAAAATAGCCTCGACAATAACTGCCTCACAGCCCTCGGCGGATGGTCTGTTCCCGATCCGGGCCGACCGACACGATGCTCATGCGCACCCCGGCCAGTTGTTCCAGCCGTTCCACATAGCGACGGGCGGCCGCGGGCAGGTCGTCCCAGGCGCGCGCGCCGGTGATGTCCTCCTGCCAGCCGGGCAGGGTCTCGTACACCGGCTGCACGTCGGCCAGTGAATTTTCCTCCTGCGGCGGATACTGCACGGTCTTGCCTTTGTATTCGTAAGCCGTGCAGATACGCAGTTCGGCAAGACCGGAGAGCACGTCCAGCTTGGTCAAGGCTATGTCGGTCAAGCCGCAAAGGCGGACGGACTCGCGTAAAATGACGGAGTCGTGCCAGCCGCAACGGCGCGGACGGCCGGTGGTCACGCCGAATTCCGCGCCCTTTTCCCGGATGGCGTCGCCCGTCGCATCCAGCAGTTCCGTGGGAAAAGGCCCGCCGCCCACGCGGGTGGTATAGGCTTTGGCAATGCCCACCAGACGGGCCGGGCCGGCAAAGGTCACCCCGGACCCGGTCATGGCGCTGCCGGTCACGGCGTTGGACGAAGTGACAAAGGGATAGGTGCCGTGGTCGATGTCCAGATGCACGCCCTGGGCGCCTTCAAACATGACGGTTCTGCCCTTGCCCCAGGCGGCCGCGATTTCCGCGCTGGCATCGGTCAGATGCGGAGCCAGACGCCGGGCGTGGGGCATGATTTCTTCCAGCACGGCGTCGACGTCCAGAGATTTTTCGCCATACAGGCGGGTGAGCAGGACGTTCTTTTCCAAAAGAGCCCGCTCGATCTTGGCGCGCAAAAGATCCGGCTGCTGAAAGTCGGCGGCGCGCACCCCGATGCGGGCGGCTTTGTCTTCATAACAGGGGCCGATGCCCCGACCCGTCGTGCCTATCTTTTCGCCGGCCCTGCTTTTTTCGCGGGCCTGGTCCAGCGCCTTGTGGTAGGGCATGATGATATGCGTCTTGTTGCTGATTTTCAGCCGGGCCGGCCCCATGTCCACGCCTTTGGCGATCAGCGCGTCCATTTCGGCGCAAAAGACGGCCGTGTCCATGACCACGCCGTTGCCGATCAGACAAAGGGTGCCGGGGTGCAGCACGCCCGAGGGGATAAGGTGCAGCGCGTACTTTTCGCCTTTGACCACCACGGTATGCCCGGCATTGTTGCCGCCGTGAAAACGCACAACCACATCAGCCAAAGGCGTCAGAAGGTCAACTATCTTGCCCTTGCCTTCGTCGCCCCATTGGGCGCCGATGATAACCATATTTGACATGCATCGCTCCTTCTGGCATATCCCGCTCATAATCAAAACTTCTGTGCGGGTTCACAGCGATTACTTTGCCTGAAAACACCGTCACTGCATAGCGCAAATTCACTTTTCCCTTCGCTGCCCGCACAAAGTCGCATTTATGCGTATACATCCTTCCCGCCGTTCATGGCTTCTTTGTCTCCTGTGTTTTTTTTGCCTGCCGCTCTGGTTGGGGTCTTCTTCTTTCTTTTCCGGCCACCGTGGCGGCTCGCTGTGCCCCAGTTGGACCAAAAACAGCTTGTTGCGCATCGCATCTCCGTCTCCGGACCGTCAGCCCTCCGTCATTTCCGCATACGGCCCCGGCTTTGAGCAGGAACTGGCCGACATTTTTTGCCGGGACACGGGCTGCGAACCCCTGTGGATCAGCGTCGCCGACCGCGAGGAAGGTCTGGACCTGCTGCGCGCGGGCAAGGCGGACCTGCTAGTCGGCTTCGGCGGCGACACGCTTCCGGCGAACGCGGACTTAAAAGCGTCCGCTCTGGCCGCCGGCAAAACCTATGCGCCATTCAGGCCCTTCCGGGTACGGCTTGGCGACACGCTGTTGCAGGCGGGGTCCGGCCCCATCGACCTTGCGCCGGAAAACGAAGAAGCCCTGTTGCTTGACCCCGCGGCCTACGCCCTGTGGCTGCCCCATCTCGGAGCCGTCCACGCGCAGCAGAGCAGAACCAGCCTCGGCTACCGCTGGTTCTGGCGGGACGACGCCTCGCGCCTGGCCGTGCGACTCGCGGATTTCTGGAGCGGCGTCGATCTTGAGACCAGACTGGCGGAACTGACCGAGCGCTATTGCGGATTTTTGCCCCGCAAACCCCAGCAGCAAGAAGCTCTGGACCTGGTGGAAACCGTGACCGCCCGCCTGCCCCTGTACCAGGACGCCATAGTGAAAGCCGCGCGCGAAACCGGCGTGCCCCCGCTTTTTCTGGTGGCCGTGATCTATCAGGAATCGCGCTTCGAGCCGCAGGCGGTGAGCGAGACGGGCGTGCGCGGCATCATGCAACTGACTGCGGTCACGGCGCGCATGCTGGACGTGGACAGAAAAAATCCGGAACAGTGCATCATGGGCGGGGCGCGCTATCTGCGCGACTTGTGGGAACAGGTGGGCGACAGGGGCCGCTCCGGCTGGGACCGCTGGTTCATGGCGCTGGCCGCGTATAACCAGGGCATGGGCACGCTTAACCAGGCCATCCGCATTTCCCGCAGCTTGGGCGACTCAGGCAGAACCTGGATGGAACTGAAAAAATCCTATCCCCTGTCCACAGTGGGCCGGGGTTCGGAAGCCAGGGCTTTTGTAGAAAAAGTGCGTTACTACCACTTCATGCTGCAGGGGTTAATCGCCCTCGCGCCCGCGAAAACGCAGGATCTTGCGCCGCTTTTTGATCTCAGCCTTGCCCCCCTCCACGGCATCGGCGCCGACCTTGGCGCTTCCTGAAACGCCGGCCCCCTTGCCGCCTGAAGACGCGCCTCTCGCTAAAGCCGAAGCTCCGGCCGGGTTCGTTCCGGACTGCTTCGCCCTGGCCAGCCAGGCTTTGGCCGCGTCCAGGCCCGGCAGGTCCCTGTCCTTGGCCAGGGCCACGTTGGCGGCCAGATGCTGATTGAAAAGCTGGTTTTTCAGATGCACGGACTGGATGAGACTGAACACCAGGGCCGCCTCTTCCCAGCGCTGCGACGGTTCGAAATTTTCCACCAGCGTTGCGTATTTTTCCCACAGCGCCATCAACGACGCTTCGTCATACGCGTTCAACTGGCGGGCCATTTTAAGCAGCATGCGTTCCATGCGGATCTCCCTGAAGACTGTCTTTTCCTCAGATACGACAAAGATGGCGCTCCCGCAAGACGACGAAGCAGCCCTCATGCGAAGTTTGGTTCGGCGTCAGGCGAGGAAGGCAAGATTTCGGCGAAAAGCATCACGCCAAACCAAACTTCGCCCGTAAATCGAAATTGCCGACCGGCAGGCTCTGTGCTAGTCTTCCTCCCCTTGCAGCCACAGCATATTTTTGGAGGAATCATGAGTTCTCTCAAGTCAATATACAGCGCCATGGCCGACGATCCATTTCCCGACGATCTGACCCTGCTTCTGGGCGACCGGAAACTGGTGTACCGCAAGCGGACCTGGACCCTGGACGGAGAAAAAAAGGGGCTGCGCTACGGCGAAAACCCGGATCAGCCCGCAGCCCTGTACGAACTGGCGGAAGGTTCCCTCAGCGTGGGAGGCGTGACTTACCGCGGCCCCGGCCAGGGGCTGGTTTCCGCGCTGACCGAAGAACATATGATCCAGGCGGGCAAGCATCCCGGCAAGACCAACCTGACCGACGTGGACAACGCCGTCAATATTCTGCAATACCTGACGGCCAAACCCGCCGCCCTGATAATGAAGCACAACAATCCCTGCGGGGCCGCCTGGTCCAAGGCCGGGGCGGCCGACGCCCTGGCGAAAGCCTTCTGGTGCGACCGCATCGCCGCCTTCGGCGGGGCCGTGATCGTGAACCGCCCCCTGGATATGGCCGCGGCCGCCGTCATTGACGCCGCCTATTTCGAAGTCGTGGCCGCCCCGGACTATGAGCCCGGCGTGCTGGGCCTGCTGCAAAAACGCAAGAACCTGCGCATTCTGCACATTCCCGGCCTGGCCGCGCTGGAAAAATTTTCCGCCGCCCCCTTTCTGGACATCAAGTCCCTGGCCGACGGCGGCCTGGTCTTGCAGCAGTCCTTTGTAAACCGCATCCGCACGGCCGACGATTTTCTGGCCGCCAGCGCCACGACCAAAGACGGAACCACCGTGGTCGCCCGCAAACCCGGCCCGGCGGAAGCAGATGATCTGCTCTTCGCCTGGGCCGTGGAAGCCGGGGTTTCTTCCAACTCCGTCATCTTTGTCAAAGACGGGGCCACCCGCGCCATCGGCACCGGCGAGCAGGACCGCGTGGGCTGTGTGGAACTGGCCGTTCACAAGGCTTACACCAAGTATGCGGACCGGCTGGTTTTTGAAAAAACCGGGCTTTCGCTGTACGAAATCACCCTGAAAGCCGAAAATGACGAAGCGGCTGCGGCAATACTGGCCGAATGCAGGGCGGAAACAGAAAAAGCCAAAGGGGGCCTGGTGGGGTCCAGCATGGTGTCCGACGGGTTCTTTCCCTTCCGCGACGGGGTGGACGCGGCGATAGCCCACGACATCAGGGCCATTGCCCAGCCCGGCGGGTCCCTGCGCGATTTTGAAGTCATCGCGGCCGTCAACGAAAGGGACGTGGCCATGGTCTTCACCGGCCAGAGGTCGTTTAAACATTAAAGCCGCGGGGGCGGCCGGCAGGACTCCCGCAACGGGGCGGAGCCCCCGAGACACCCGAAATATCGGGGTGGGTTTTTTTACCGGGGGGGCCCGACGATTGCATTTCGCGGGCGCCCCCTAGGGCCGGTGACGCGATGAGGATTTTTTCCCACCCCCCAGGAAGAAACATTTTTTATTAAGGGAGTTTAATT
>JAVBRE010000079.1:0-10820 GCA_031548325.1 Desulfovibrionaceae bacterium | reverse complement strand
TTGGCGATGGCCGAAGCTTTCTTGACCATGGCAATGGCGCGGATCAGGCTGGGCTGGGCCCGTTCGCCGGTGATGGGAAAGTTCTCCTTGCCCCGCAGGCTTTGCACCCCGTAATACGCGTCAGCCGGAATCTCTTTTTCGCCAATGAAGTCATGCTCGATCCGATATTCGGAAGCTACTTTCTTGACAGCCATTACAACCTCCAATGTGCACCTGCGGTGCGGGTTATGCGAGGGCAGCCCTTGGCCGCTCTTTGCCGAGTGGTCACGCGTCAGAAAGAATTTCGAACAAAAGTCCCGATCGGGCCGCGTGCTCTCTTTTTTTATACACGCAACAAATTGCAAAAACATAAAAGACGTATTGCAATACAAACAAAAAATCTTCTCACCACAAATACATATTTCTATCCGCAAAATTGCGCATGATATAAGTTTCTCATCCATTTCGCAGGATATGTAAACGTTTTTGCGTTCTACAATTTCAGAATATCGCGCGACACTTTATGAAATATAAAAAAGAGAGCAAACCTCGATCCTTCTTTTTAATAGCGAATATAATCCATGCTAATCGGCTTAATATACATACATACTAGCCTGATTCAAAAAAATGTCCACAATTCGCTCGCAATTATCTTTGAAATTTTTTTCCGGCCCACCTTCGCCCATGGGCGGGCCGGATTTCAAAAAATTCTGGAACAACACGGCCATTGCGGCGTCAATTCTGTTGCGGGCGGCCTTTTTCTTCCACGTTCCCGCTTGCCATCAAAAATGGTATCGTATACTGTATTTCTATAGGGGGTTATAAGCGCCCCCCTATCCCAGGTGACGTCCTTTTTATCAGGTCCTTCTTTCTTCAGGAGGAGTTATGCCCGATGGCTCGCAAAAAAACAGACGATGTCGCTGGACGCCGCTCTTCGTTGTCTTCGTCTTGGGAATGCTGGCGGCCGCCGGCATTGTCGGCGTGACGAAGGCCACCGACCAGGCCGCCTTCTGCGGAAGCTGTCATGCCATGTCCGAAGCCGCACTGACCCACAAGCAATCCGTCCACGCCAAAGAAGACTGCAATTCCTGCCATCTTCCCTACCCGGTCGTTTCCCGCATGCCCGAAAAAGCCGCTGTCGGCTTTCACGACCTGTATGTCACCCTGACCAACAAAGTGCCTTCGAACGTCCGGGCCTCCGTTTCAATGAAGACCATCATCAACGACAACTGCATTCGCTGCCACAGCGCCACGGTCAGCAAGGTCAACATGAACGTGAAGCAGTACTGCACCGATTGCCACAAAGCCGTGCCGCACATGAACAAGCGGCCGATTTCTGAAAGGAGGGCGGCCGATGTCTAAACGCGCGACCACATATGTGTTTTTCTTCCTTTTGCTTGGGGTTTCGGCTCTGGTCGCCTGTTCCGAGGTGCCGGAACTGGTCACCCCCAAATACGCCACCAAACTGTCCGCCGAAGAGACGAAAAACTCCGCTTTCGCCGTCCAGTTTCCGGAACAGTTTCTGACCTACGGTCGCAACAACAACACGGACGTGGGAACCATCACCAAATACGGCGGCGCGGTGAACTTCAATAAAGAGGACATCTGGGATCCCCTGCCCGAAGGGTACAAGTACGCCCAGCCCTACCTGAAAAACCTCTGGCTGGGCTATCCTTTCAGTTACGAGTACCGCAAGGCGCGCGGCCACACCTGGGGCGTGCGCGACATTTTGCATATCGACCGCATCAACCGTTACGGCGACGGCAAGGCGGGTCTGCCCGCCACCTGCTGGAACTGCAAGACTCCCAATATTCCCAAATGGGTGAAGGAATACGGGGACGACAAGTTCTGGAGCAAGGATTTCAACGCGTTCCGCACCGCCAAGTCCATCAGCATGGATGACGAAACCATCGGTTGCGCCAACTGCCACAACCCCACCAACATGGATCTGACCGTCACCAGCTTTCCGCTGAAAGAAGCGCTTGCCCGCCAGAACAAGGACGTGACCAAGATAAGCCGCAACGAGATGCGCGCCCTGGTCTGCGCCCAGTGCCACGTGGAGTATTATTTCACCGAACCCAAGCAGGGCAGCAACAAAAAGCCCGTGTTCCCCTGGGACGGCGGCATGGATCCCGTTCAGATCTACGAATACTACAACGCGCATGGCGACACCACGACCAAGGGTTTTGAAGGCAAGTTCGCCGACTGGACGCACCCGGTTTCCAAGGCGCCCATGATCAAGGTGCAGCACCCCGAATATGAAACATGGTTTAACGGCACCCACGGCGCCGCCGGCGTGACCTGCGCCGACTGCCACATGCCCTATACCCGCCTGACCGGCAAAAAGAAGATCTCCAACCACCACTGGCAATCGCCGCTTAACGATATCGACAACGCCTGCCGCCAGTGCCACGCGGACAAGACGGCCGACTATCTGAAACAACGCGTGATCTACACTCAGGACAAGGTGTTCGGACAGTTGCTGCTCGCCCAGGAAACTTCCGTGCGCGCCCACGAGGCCGTGCGCCTGGCCAACGAGTTCACCGGCGAAAAAAGCGCCCAGTACGAAGCCCTGGTCATTCAGGCCAAAGAACGGGTCCGCAAAGGCCAGTTCTTCTGGGACTTTGTGTCCGCTGAAAACAGCGTGGGCTTCCATAACCCATCCAAGGCTCTGGAAACCCTGCTTTTGTCCACTGAAGCCAGCAATGAAGCCATCGCCCTCGCCATGCAGGCCACCAACTACGGTATAGCCGGCCTGCTGGAAGGCGACATTAAAACCCTGGTGCCGCCCATTCGCAAGCATTCGCGCAAACTGCAGCAAAGCGCCGACCACCTGGCCTCGCACCCCTGGCTGAAGTACCTGCCAAAGTTCCCCGAAGCGCCGCAGGTCTGGGACGGAAACAAATGGATCGGCCAGGGACCTGAACCGAAACTGTAAGACGGGACGACCGGGGGACGCTGTCCCCCGGCCCCCCTGTACAAGGGGTCTGAGCCCCCTTGACCCCGCATACGGCGAAGGCCGGTTTCCGCAGCAGAAACCGGCCTTCGCCTATTCGGGTTTCAAGGGACTTAGTCCCTTGGCGGAGAGGCTCGGGAAGGCAGAGCCTCCCCGCGTCGTTACGTTATACGGCTTTCACGAACACTTTCGCGGCGGCCTTGCAGATGGGACACGGACCGTCGTGGGGACCTTCGTGGGTATAGCCGCACACGGTGCAGATATAATAATCCACGGATTCCGTTTTACCTTTGGCGTCCAGGGCTTTTTGGTACAATTTGGCGTGCACTTCTTCCACCGCGTTGACATAGCCCATGTAGGTCAGGGCGGCCTTGTTGCCTTCGACTTCCGCATCCTTGATCATTTCGGGATACATCTTGGTGAACTCGTAGGTTTCGCCGTTGATGGCGTCCTGCAGATTGGCCATGGTATCGTGAATTTTGCCGGCCATGCGCAAATGGGCGTGCGCGTGGATGGTTTCGGCGTGCGCGGCCGCGCGAAACAACTTGGCGACCTGGGCAAAACCGTCCTTGTCGGCCTTGTCGGCATAGGCGAGGTATTTACGGTTGGCTTGCGATTCACCGGCAAAAGCGTCCATCAGGTTCTTTTCGGTCTTGGACATTGCTTTCTCCTTTTCTATAGGTTCTTTATTAACAGGAATTATTATCATTAGCTGCCAAGCTCTTTTTTGTAAAGCTTTTTCGCGCAGATCTTTCTATGAAGAGCGGCGCTCGGCTTTATTCGTATACATCGCCCTGTCCACACGGTCCAAAAATTCTTGCGGGCTTTCCATATTTCCGGGTTCATAAAGACCGTAGCCCAGGCTGAAAGCCAAAGTATAGGGCCTCAATTTTTTAGCGTTGAACGCCTCCACCTGCCCTTGTATGCGCCCCAAAATAGCGGCGGCATCGCCCCGGTTTTCCAGAATGAGCAAAAATTCGTCTCCACCGTAGCGCGCAAGAAAATCCCGCTGCCTGATTGAACTTCTGAGAATCTCGGCCATATCCCGCAATGCGTTGTCGCCCTGCCGGTGTCCGAGGGTATCGTTGATGATTTTGAAGTTATCCATATCGATCATGGCGAAAATATAAGAGCGGCGCTTTGCCGTACGTGCAATATCCGCAAAAAATTCAGCGCACTTCCCTCTGCTGTAAATGCCGGTCAGGCTGTCCACGGCATAATCGGCCTTGACCATGAACAGATGCGCGAAAAGCAGGGCCAGGCTGAACGAAGGCCATAAGATGCGGCTGCCGGAAACCGCCAGGTCCATAAAACCGCTCAAAGCCGCCGGAATGACAAAAAAAACGATCAGCCAGGCCTGTTGCGCCCCGATATTTTTCCGGCAACGCCAGAAGTCGGCAATGACAACCAGCAGGGGAGAATATGAAAAAGCAACTCGTACATAGTGCATATCCCCCCGCATGTAATAATTGTCCGGGGTGACGAAAAAATAAAAATCTCCGCTGATGTTGAGCAGCAACGCCACAAAGTTCGCCGCCGATATGACGCCCAGCAGGACGCACAAATTTTGAACCTGCGTTGCGTTCCGGTTGATGTAATAGTTGAGAAAAAGCGGAATGCCGCTGAAAGCCAGAAGCTGCGCGATAAAAAAAACAAAGCAGGCGGCGTAGGTTATGGCGTGAGGCACCGCCCCGGGCATACCCCGGTATGCGTCGCATGTAAGCTCACATAATACGGCAAGAACAGAAGCCCCTGTTATCAAGAACATAATTCTCTTCTGGATGCGGTCCGTCGTACGGTTGCGCGTATAATCCAGCGCTACCAGAACAAACCCTCCCAGCGGCGCCAGATAAATATTCAGCCCGTTCATAATATCCATGCTTCCGGCTCCTGCCCCGCGCCGACACTTTCGTGGCTGTTCGTAATGCCGGTATTTCATATCCGCGCCACCGGCAAAAGCAAGCCCAAACTACACCGGGATCCGCCGGCGGGCGGACGAAAAAGCAAACTCAGCCTTGCCGCCGTGACGCGAAGCGGATACAGACGAAAAAGAGGGAGATATTCATGCCCGACCTTTCTGTTTTTCGCAACCTGGATATCGACTGGGACCTCGGCCCCGAAGACGCGGTGACCATGTACCTTGAATGGGGCAACAACAACTGGCGCGGCGAACGGCCGCCCGTGCGGTCCAAAAGCGATGAATCCGTTTATTTCGTGGTCGACGCCTGGCAAAGCCCTCCCCTGGTCCGGCTGATCCGGCGCAATTCCGAAAACAGCGAAGAACTGGCCGCCCTGCCTCTGCCCGACGACCTGCAACAGGAGTGGGGCAAAGAATTCGGCGGCCTGCGCGGCGTGTTCGAACCGACGCCGGCCATCAAGAGCTGGTTGCGCCGCTGCCTCTCTTCTTGACTTGCACCGAAATTCGCCGTATCGAACAGCGTTTATATCACCTTACAAGACTTCAGAGCACCCAGGGATATCATGTTTGAAAGCCTTTCCGATCGCCTGAGCGGCGCGCTACGGTCCTTTACGGGGCGCTCCCGGCTTGATGAAAAAAACATTCAGGACGGCCTGCGCGAAGTGCGCCTGGCCCTTCTGGAGGCTGACGTTCATTTTTCCGTGGTCAAGGACTTTACGGAAAAAGTGAAAGCCCGCTGCCTGGGGCAGGAGGTGACGACCAGCCTCACCCCTGCCCAGCAGGTGCTCTCCATCGTCAACGAGGAACTGATAGCGCTTCTCGGCGGCGAAACCGCCGACCTTGCCCTGCACGGCAAAGGGCCTCACCTGATCATGATGGTGGGCTTGCAGGGCTCGGGCAAAACGACTTCCACCGCAAAAATAGCCAACCGCCTGCGAGCGGAAAATCGTCGACCCTATCTGGTGCCCGCGGACGTGTACCGCCCGGCGGCCATTGACCAACTGACCACTCTGGCCCATCAGCTGGATTTGCCCGTATACCCTTCCACCACAGCCATGAACCCGGTGGATATCGCCGCGAGCGCCCTGAAATCCGCCGAGGATTGCGGCTGCGACGTGGTTCTGCTGGACACGGCCGGCCGCCTGCATATCGACGAAGCCCTGATGGCCGAACTGGTGGCCATCAAGGCCAGGGTCAAGCCCGTCGAAATTCTTTTTGTGGCCGACGCCATGACGGGACAGGACGCGGTAACCGTCGCCCAGGCCTTTAACGAGGCTCTGTCTCTGACCGGGGTTGTGCTGACGAAAATGGACGGCGACGCGCGCGGCGGCGCGGCTTTGTCCATCAAGTCCGTCACCGGGGCCAGCGTCAAATTTGTGGGCGTGGGCGAAAAGGTTTCCGACCTCGAACCCTTCCATCCCGACCGTATCGCCGGCCGCATTCTGGGCATGGGCGACATGCTCACCCTGATTGAAAAGGCCCGCACGACCATCGATGAGAAAGAAGCCGAGGAACTTGGCCGCAAACTGCAGAAAGCGGAATTCAACCTGGAGGATTTTCGCGTTCAGATGCGGCGGCTGAAAAACTTCGGTTCGCTGGAAAGCCTGCTGAAAATGATCCCCGGCATGGGCGGCCTGACCAAAAAACTGGGCAACGCTGCCGTTCCCGAAAAAGAAATGGCCCGCACCGAGGCCATCATCAACTCCATGACGGCCCAGGAACGCCGTAGCCCGCGCATCATAGGAACCAGCCGCCGCCAGCGCATAGCCCGCGGCAGCGGCACATCCATGGCCCAGGTCAACCAGTTGCTCAAACAGTTTGAGGGCATGCGCGAGATGAGGAAAAACGCCCTGGGCGGCAAGGGCGCTCCTGCGTCCGGCGGCATGCCCCGCATGCCGGGCCTTGGCGGCCTTGGCGGCCTGGGAGGCTTGGGCGGATTCGGCGGCCTGGGAGGCTTGGGCGGCACAGAAAGCCCGGCCGGCGGCGCGGCGGGCGGTCTTTCGAAAAGCGCCCTGAAAAAGAAAAAAGAAATGCGCAAGGCCCAGCGCAAGAAAAAAAAGAACCGCTGACTCTTGTCAGCGGAACGAAATAGCCGTATGGGACAGGACCGGTTCACGGACCGGCGTACTGTTCATAAGTTTTCCGTGATATTCATAAGATTTCCTATTCGCCTTGCGCTTTTTCATAAACTGAGTATTGTAATAAATAGGAGTATAGCCAATGGCCGTTAAGTTGAGACTGACCCGCATGGGCACGAAAAAACGCCCCTTCTACCGCATAGTCGCCATTAACAGCGGCACCCGCCGTGACGGCAGACCGCTGGACTATGTGGGACACTACAACCCCATGACCAACCCGGCGCAGGTGGTTGTCGACGCGGAAAAGGTGAAAAAATGGCTGGACCTCGGCGCGGAGGCGTCCGAGACAGTGAAAAGCTTGATTAAAGAAGCCGCCAAATAGCTTCTTGCCATACCACAGCCCCGCAGCTCAGGCCGCTGGTGTACGCCGTTTTGCAAGACCGGGTTACCATAGATTCCATTTGTGAGGTATCCTATGCTTAAAGAACTGGTCACGTACATCGCAAAGTCGCTAGTGGACAGCCCTGAGGATGTACACATTACCGAAGTGGAAGGAGAACACACCAGTGTTCTTGAACTCCGCGTAGCCAAAGAAGATCTGGGCAAAGTAATCGGCAAGCAGGGGCGCACGGCGCGGGCCATCCGCACCATTCTGGCCGCCGCGTCCAGCAAGGCCAAGAAGAGAACTGTCCTGGAAATTCTCGAATAACCCCTGCGGCGAGCCGGCAACTATCCCGGTTGCCGGCGGCACGCCGCGCCGCAACGCGCGATGCGCAAAAACGGTGCGGGCTCGGACTCGCCTCGGATCGGCATGCCCACCACATCGTACATAGTTGTCGGCGCAATAACAAAAGCCCATGGAATCCGGGGAGAGGTCAGCGTGAACTATCACGCCGATTCTCCCCGGCTTCTTGAAGGCCCGGTGTACCTGCAAAAAGGAAACGCCGCCCTTGTCCCGCGCACGGTCGCAGGATGGCGCAAAAACCACGGCATGCTGCTTGTGCGCTTTGCGGAAATAACCGACCGCACGGCAGCGGAAACTTTGCGCGGCTTTACGCTGCTGGTGCCGGAAAGCCGCCTGCCCGAGCCCGTTGCCGGCGAAGTGTACCTGCATCAGCTTCTGAACCTCGCCGTCGTCGCCCTTCTGCCCGGCGGCTGCGAAAAAGACCTGGGCCGCATCAGCCATATCGCCGTTCCCGCCGGACAGGAACTGTGGACCATCAGCCGGGACGGCGAAACGGACATTCTCTTTCCCGCGGTGCCCGAGTTCGTGCTTTCCCTTGACCTGAAGGCCGGCATTGCGCGCATCTCGCCGCCGCCCGGACTTGTCGAACTGTACAGGCCCTGACCCCTGAATCGGGATTCCGCCCCGCACCAGGCGATATGAAAATACGTATTGTCACGCTCTTTCCCGAATTCTTTTCCGGCCCCTTGCAGGCCGGTCTTCTGGGCCGCGCCCGGGACGGAAATCTGCTTTCCCTCAGCCTGCATAACCCCAGAGACGCCGCGCGCGACAAACACAGAACCGTGGACGACCGCCCTTACGGGGGCGGGCCCGGCATGGTCATGCTGCTTGAGCCGCTTGCCGCGACCTTGCGCGCTTTGGGGCATACGGGGCATGACGAAACAGGCGAATCGGGTCCGAAACAGGGGCGAATTCTGATGCTCAGCCCCAAAGGCCGGCCTCTGGACCAGACCCTTGCCCGCGACCTGGCGGACAGTCTTGCCGGGGGCAGGCCCCTGACCCTCGTTTGCGGACGCTATGAAGGCATCGACGCGCGGCTGGAAGAGATTTTTCCCGTCGAACATGTCTCTGTAGGCGACTTCGTGCTCAACGGCGGCGAAACCGCCGCTCTGGCCGTCATCGAGTCCGCGGCCCGGCTTCTGCCCGGTTTCATGGGACACGACGAGTCCGGTCTGGACGAGAGTTTTTCCGGCGGACTGCTGGAATACCCCCATTACACGCGGCCGGAACTGTTCGAAAATCTGGCCGTGCCCGACATTCTGCGGTCCGGCGACCACGGCCGCATCGCCGCCTGGCGCAGAGAACAGTCCCTGGCAGCGACGCTGAGCGTCCGGCCGGACCTGCTGGCCGATGCGGCTTTGTCCGGCCGGGACATGGCATATCTGCGCTCTCTGCCGCACGAGAATTTGGCCCGCAACCTGTTCTGCGCCCTGGTCCATTACCCGGTTCTGGACAAAGATGAAAAATCTGTGGCTGTTTCTTTGACAAACCTCGACATTCACGATATAGCCCGCAGTTCGTGTACATATGGACTCGGCGGGTACTATGTGACCACGCCGCTGGAAGACCAGCGCCGCCTGCTGGAAACCCTCGTGACTCACTGGACGACGGGGGAAGGCGCCGCGGCCAACGCCGACAGGGCGAAAGCCTTTGCCCTGGTCCGTGCCGCGGCAAGCGTGGAAGAAGCCGCGGACGACGTGGCCGCGCGTTGCGGAACGCGACCGTATCTGGTCGCCACCAGCGCGTCGGGCACAGGCGGTATGGGCTTTGCCGCCATCCGCGCCCTGTTGCGCGAACGTCCGGTGCTGCTGCTTTTCGGCACCGGCCGGGGCTTGGCCCCCGACATATGTTCACGGTGCGACGCAATGCTGCCGCCGTTGCGTCCTCTGGGCGGGTATAATCACCTGAGCGTCAGGGTGGCCGCAGCCATAGTTATGGACAGAATCGTCGGCGACTGGTAGAAGAACCGACTTATGCTTAATTACGTTGCCGCGCGCGTCAGCCGATCCGGCAAGGGGAGACAAGGACATGAACCTTCTTGAGCAGCTTAGAACAGAACAACTGCGCATGGACCTTCCGGCGTTCAAATCCGGCGACACGGTGAAAGTGCACATGCGCATCGTCGAAGGCGAAAAAGAACGCGTGCAGATTTTTCAGGGCAACGTAATCCGCATTCACCGCGGCGCTTCCGACGCGACCTTTACCGTGCGGAAAATTTCCGACGGCGTTGGCGTGGAACGCATCTTTCCCTTGCACTCCCCCTACATCGAACGGGTGGAACTGCTTACCCAGGGCAAAGTCCGCCGCTCGCGCCTCTATTTCCTGCGCAAGCTCAAGGGCAAGGCCGCGCGCATCAAGCCCAAAACCAACTGGTAGCCGCTTTTTCATGCATGCCGAAGCCGGTGCGGTACGCCGTACCGGCTTTTTTGCGCAAGGTGCGCCATGCCCCATAATCATCTTTTGTCTGATCTTTCCTTGCCGCATATCGGCGTTGACGAGGCCGGCCGCGGCTGTCTTGCCGGTCCCGTGGTCGCTGCCGCCGTTTTCTTCTCCCCTGGTTGCGACATCGCGGGCCTGCTCCCCGGTCTTGCCGATTCAAAAAAGCTGAACGCCAAAACCCGCGACGCCCTGTTTCCCAACGTCAAGGCCCATTGCCTTTGCTGGAGCCTCGGCCTGGCCTGGCCTGCGGAAATCGACCGCATCGATATTCTGAACGCCACGTTCCGGGCCATGTCCAGGGCGGTTTCCCGCCTGCGCCCGCCCGGCGGCCCCTTGCCTCTTCTGGTCATCGACGGCAGCCATGCCCTCAGGCCCGACGCCTGGCAGGCCGTAACAAAACTCCCCTTGCCCCCGCAGCAGCCTGTGGTGCGCGGCGACGCTCTCGTGCCCGCCGTGTCCGCCGCATCCATTCTGGCCAAGGTTTTTCGCGACCGGCTCATGGCCCGCCTTGACCGCCGCTGGCCCGGCTACGGTTTTGCCGGACACAAGGGCTACGGCACGGCGGAGCACCTCGCCGCCCTCGCCCGGCTCGGCCCCTGCCCCATGCACCGCCGCAGTTTTCGCAAAGTCAGGCCGGAGCAGGAACAGTTGAAGCTGTTCTGACCGGGGAGGCGGAGCCTCCCCGAGCCCCTCCGCCCTGGGGCA
>JAVBRE010000219.1:0-3403 GCA_031548325.1 Desulfovibrionaceae bacterium | reverse complement strand
CCGCCGGGTGTCGTCGCGTCTGCTGCGCCTGCGGCTGACGGCCATACAGGAAGAGATCACCAGCCGCCATGTGCTGACTACCCATCAGGAAACTCGGGATCTGGTTATCGCCGAAGTTCTGGCTTTTATCCGCGAGGTCGGAGAAGGGGCTTATTCCGTTCCAGGGCCAGACGGCGCTTGACCGTGTTTCTGTTTACGCCCAGGCAGGCGGCCGTCCGGGAAATATTGCCCCTGTTTTTTTCAAGAACGGCCTTGATGTGCTGGTCGATGACGGCATCCAGCGTTTTTTCGCAGTCGTCTTCCTTGCCCGGCCGCGCCGCAGCGGGCGCGTCGCGCCGCGTTTCGGCGTGAAGCATGACGTCCCACTGCTGTTCCGGCAGCCCGCGCAGAATGACGTATTTTTCTGCCAGATTTTCCAGCTCCCGCACGTTGCCGGGCCAGGCATAACCGTCAATCTGCTGTAAAAAGCGGCGACTCGGCCGGGGAATGTGAACACCCTGTTTTTTTTCAAATTGTTCGAGATAGTGCGCAAAGAGAAAGGCCGGATCGCCTTCCCGTTCACGCAAAGGGGGAATGGCCAGATCAAGCACGTTCAGGCGAAAGAAGAGGTCCGGCCGCAGCGCGCCTTCGCGCATGGCCTGGGCCGGGTCCCGGTTGGACGCGGCAATGACCCGCACGTTGATGGGAATGAAGCGGCTGTCGCCGACCCGCATGATTTCTTTGGTTTGCAGGGCGCGGAGTAACCTGGATTGCAAAAAAATGTCCATTTCCGTGATTTCGTCCAGAAAGAGCGTGCCGCCGTGGGCCATTTCAAAGAGCCCGGCTTTGCCGGAACGCAAAGCGCCGGTAAACGCGCCCGGCGCGTAGCCGAAGAGCTCGGATTCAAGCAAAGTGCCGGGCAGTGCCGCGCAGTTGATGGCCACAAAGGGGCCGCCGGCCAGAGGACCGGCATTGTGAATGCTCTGGGCGAAGAGTTCCTTGCCCACGCCGGTCTCGCCCTGGATCATGATGTTGCAGTCGGTCAGGCTGTATTCGCGGGCCATTGCCAGAGCACGGCGCATGGCTTCGCTCTGAAAAATGATGTCGCTGAAGCGGTATTTGGCGTAAAAGCCTTTATCCAGCAATTTCATGCGGATGCTGCTTTCAGTTGCCTGCAAATGCTCCACTTTTTGGAACAGAATGACCGCGGAATTGATTTCGGCTTGCGGGCTGATGATGGCCAGGTCCAGGGCGAAGGGCGTGCCGTTCACCGCGACCACGGCGTTTTTGAGGGCCGTTTTGGCCTGCATGGCGGCATCCAGCTCGCGCGATGCAAAGACGTGGCGGAACGATGCGCCGATCATGGCTTCGCGCGATGTGCGAAGCAGTTCGCAGCCCCGGCGGTTGATCTCTTCAATGCCGCCGAACGCGTTGACGAGCATTGCCCCTTCCTGGGTGCAGTTGAGCACGGCGGAGAGCTTTTCCGTGTTGCTGAGGTGACGCTTCAGGTTGTTCAGCACCAGCATGCCGCGTTCAAAAGCCTCGGTCAGCGTTTCCACGGTGGATTCGATCAGATGAAAGGGCAGCAAACGGCCCTGAGCCATGCGCTCGGCAACGGCGTCGCCGATGATGACGTCGGGTTCCCAGGTTTCCACCTTGTCGAATACCAGTCTGTGGCTGTATGCCGCGCCCAGTTCAAAGGAGGCGGATGTTCGCTTCAGAATGTCGCAGACAGGTTGCACCAGGCTCAGAAAAGGCCTGAATCCGACCACGGCGATGCGGGTGTCGGGGCTGGTGTGCTCGTGGATATAGGCCAGCACCCGGTATATGGAGGCGCCGACCTCTATGACGTCGATGCCCAGTTTTTCGCGGATGAGCCTGGCTGTGCCGCCCCGGCTGATGATTATTTTTGCACCATCGTGAAGCGCTTTGCGGGTTTCCTTGACGCCCGCTTCCATATTGCCCATGTACGCGCGCGCGGGGTAGCCTTTTGCTTCAATGACGCTTTGCGCAATGCCGCGCATGCTGTCATAGGGCGCGATGAAAGCGATATCCATGATATATTCTGCTCCTTTATGTTTATTTTTGAACATGATGATTAAAAATATAGCATAATACCGATTAAATTTATAGCGTTTTTCCGCGAAAAGCTGAAAAGGCGGCGCCATGGGCAGTGATTTCGTGCTGTTACATTTTGGCATCAGTTTTGCTGAAAAGCTACGATTCCCATAGGGGAAAAACGGCGCACGGTCCGGCCGGGGCGCGAAATTCACAATTTTATGAGGAGCGCTAGCATATGCAAATTAAAAAGGCGATTGACAGAGTTCCCGGCGGGTTGATGATCATCCCCTTGTTTCTTGGCGTATTGGTCAACACCTTTTTTCCTCAGGCTTTGAAGATCGGCGGCTTCACCACCGCCATGTTCAGCAGCAGCGGCGCTCTGCCCATTCTCGGCGTGTTTCTGGTCTGCGTGGGCTCGCAACTCAGCTTTAATCTGGCTCCCAAGGCCTTGAAAAAAGGCGTCATCCTCACCGCCAGCAAATACGCCGTGGGCGTGATCATCGGCCTGGGCGTGGGCAAGTTCATGGCCGGCGGCACCTTGCTCGGCCTGACTCCCCTGGCCATCATCGCGGCCATGACCAACTCCAACGGCGGTCTGTATTCGGCCCTTGCCGGCGAATACGGCGACGAAACCGACGTGGGCGCCGTGTCCGTGCTGTCGCTGAACGACGGCCCCTTTTTCACCATGGTGGCTCTGGGCGCTTCCGGCTTCGCCTCCATTCCCTGGATGGCCTTTGTGGCCGTGGCCTTCCCTATCTGTCTGGGCATGGTGCTCGGCAATCTGGACCCGGAAATGCGCAAATTTCTCGGCCAGGGTGAAAAGCTGATGATCTTCTTCTTTTCCTTCCCCCTGGGCGCGGGCATGAATCTGGGCAACCTGCTTACCGCCGGCTTCTCCGGTATTTTGCTGGGCGTTATGACTGCGGTCCTGACCGGCTTTGCCGGGTATTACTCCCTGATGATCTGCCGTGAACGTCCTCTTTGCGGCATGGCCGAAGGTTCTACGGCCGGTAACGCCGTGGGCACCCCGCTGGCCATCGCGACAGTGGACCCCGCCTTGCAGTCTCTGGTCCCCGTGGCGACGGCCCAGGTGGCGGCGTCATGCATTGTCTGCGCTTTTCTCTGTCCTTTCCTGATCGTAATGATGAACAAATATCTGACGGCCAAGGGCAGCCCTTACGCCAAGCGGGTGAAAGCCGAAGCTGTGCAGACGGCCGGCGCCCTCTGATTTTGTCCTGACCTTCCTCCGGCGGCGCGGGCAGCCGCGCCGCCGGAAGATCGGCCCGCCTTTCTGTTTTTTCAAAGGCATCCCGCCCGCCGGGGATGTTGTGAGGTATCCCCATGCCCCAAATAGACTTTTTTT
>JAVBRE010000192.1:0-31442 GCA_031548325.1 Desulfovibrionaceae bacterium | reverse complement strand
GGGACTGTTCCCGGTTCCGAATACGCAAAACCTCCCGCAAACCCGGAGTCTGCGGGAGGTTTTTCATGCAGGCGCTTCGCATCAAAAACCGCGCCCCCGCCGTTATGCAGGCGGCGCAATGAATTGCGCTAAATGGCCCCTTCCCATTTCAGGGCGAAATGCGCGATGACGGCGGCAACTATGAAAGTGCCCGATATCGCGGCCAGGGCAACCGGAACAATGCGCCAGGAAAGCTTTTTGAACGCGTCGAGATCTTTGCCGATGGAAAGGCCGGCAAAGCACAGAATCGAAGTGGCGATAGCCATGAACTGCATCTTGGAGGTGGTGGCCACGACCCACTGGTAATAGGGAAACGCCGTGCTGGAAGCGTAAATGGCGACAATGGAAATCCAGATGACGGCATAAATTTTGTTCAGGTAGGGGAGCAGGCTCAGGGTGAACCCGATGAGGCCGATGACCACCAGGACGATGATGCCGACAACGGAATCGCGCAACCCGACGCCATATCCGACCATGTTGGCGACGACACAGAAAATACTGCTGAAAATCAATATAGCGGATGTTTCCACCAATTTCTGTACATTCATGTATTTGCTCCTCGCCTATGCGTTTTTCTTACCGAACAGACGGCACAGGATATTGTAACATTTGATCGCGACCGGAAGGGAGAAATACAGGGCGACCCAGACCCCGAGCGCGGTGGTCATAAGGTTCGCCGCCCCGGCATACGCGGTAATCTGGGCTTTCAACTCGGGGTAGACGGAACTGATGGCCCCCATGGAAGCCGCCATCATGCTGCCGCTGCCGACCCCGGCGCCCATGGCCAGCGCATAGGGGTGCAGAATGTCCATCTGGGCCACCATGCCGGAAAGGATGGCGATCCAAAGGGCGCCGAACACGGTGCCGCAAATGTACATAGCCATGACGCCGCGCCCTTCGGGAGAATCCAGTCCGTACTTTTCGGAAATAATGGCGATGTTCGGCTCACGGTCAATGGAATAGGTGGCGCCGATGGACTCGCGCCCCATGCCCAGAGCGACCGCAATGGGCATCCCGATGATGATCGTGCCGATAAAGTGGCCGATTTCCTGCAACAGCAGGGCGGCCTTGGCATGCATCAGGTTGGGGATCTGCGGGCCGATGCCCGTTCCGAGCTTTGCCAGCAGCAGCACCATCAGGATCGAGAGAACTTTGCCCGCGTGCTGCATCTGTTCAAGATTCAGCAGCTTCAGGCGGGGCCAGCTGACCAGCCCGCCAAGGAGCATGGCATAAAGCATGGGAAAAAGGACCAGGAGTTTGTATTTGAATGTTCCAAAAGCCTCACACGCAATGACAATCACGGCAGCGAAAACGTACATCTTCCAGTTCTTGAGTATTTCCATAATCTGACCTGCTCCTCGTGTTTGATCGCCTATCGCCCGTAAACGGGAAATTTTTGGCATATGCCGCGCACGTAGTTTCGCGCCGATTGCAGAATGTCATTATTGTCCGGACTCTGCATCACGGCATGCATGACGTCGCACAGGGCGTCTGTTTCCGGCTCGGCAAAGCCGCGAACCGTGATCCCGGATGTGCCGATGCGCAGTCCGCTGACTGTTTTGGCGCTGACGGCGGAGTCTTTGGGAATGTGGTTCTTGTTGGCGATAATGCCGACGGATTCAAGAATGCTCTCGACGGTCGCCCCGTCCATGCCCATCGAGCTGACATCGAGAATCACCTGGTGCGTGTCGGTGCCGCCGCCGACAACGGTGTAGCCCTTGGCCTGAAAATTCCGCGCCATGGCCCTGGCGTTGGCCACCGTCTGCCGCATGTCGCGGATAAACCTTTCCTCTCCCGCCAGCTTGAAACAGACGGCTTTGGCCGCGATTGCGCTGACGGCGCTGGTCCCCTGGCAGCCGGGGAAAACGGCGCTGTCCAGTTTTTTGGCGAACTCGCTTCGGCACAAGATGGCCCCGCCGCGCGGCCCTTGCAGCGTTTTGTAGCAGGTGATCGTTACAAAATCGGCATGCGGCACGGGGCTGGGGTTGACTCCCGCCGCCGCCAGCCCGGCGAAATGGGCCAGATCCACGAGAAAATACGCGCCGACCTGGCGGGCGGTTTCGGCGATGCGCGCGTAATCGATTGTGCGGGCGTAAGCGCTGGCGCCCGTGACTATCATTTTGGGTCTGTGCTCAAGGGCCATCCGGTGCAGTTCGGCGTAGTCGATTTCGCCTGTTTCCATGTCGACGTGGTAATGCTTGAAGTCATAGCATTGCGACGTCAGCGACGCCTTGTGCCCGTGTGAAAGATGGCCGCCGTGCGGCAGACTGAGGGCCAGGACGGGGTCGCCGATTTTGAGCGTTGATTTGTACACCGCCATGTTGGCCGAAGTGCCGCTGTGCGGTTGGACATTGACATGTTCCGCGCCAAAAAGCGCTTTGGCGCGCTCAATGGCCAGGTTCTCGACCTGATCGACGATTTCGCAGCCGGCATGAAAACGCCGCCCGGGGTACCCTTCTATCGTTTTTGTATTGAAAATCGAACCCATCACCTCGAAAATCGACAAGGGCATATGGTTTTCGGAAGCTATGAGATCCAGCGTGTTTTCGATCCGCTTTTCTTCCTGTCTGACCAGTTCCGCCATTTGCGGATCATCATGAATGAGATGCTGCATAGCTGATTTTCCCGAATCGCAGGCTTAGTGTGTTGGTATGCAGGAGACATGACACGCCGCCGGGTGAGAAGTCAAGCGGAATGGGGAGTTCGCCGGGGCGAGCGCGACTGTCGGAATTGTGTTGTACCGGCATTGTTTCCGCGTTACGATACGTCAGAACGAAACGATTGTGACAATGCTCGTCTGCTCCGCAAAAATTTGCCTTCAAAAGCATCATAAAACGAAAACGCCCCAAGAAGGTGCCTCATGACTCAAGAAGATCTGAAAAAGAAAGTGTGCGCGGCCATCGCCGCCCGGCGTACCGATATCCTTGCGCTTGGCAACGCCATACTTGCCGAACCGGAGCTGGGTTACAAAGAAAAGAAAACAGCCGCCAAGGTTGAGGCCGCATATGCGTCGCTGGGTATTCCTTACGTAAAAGAACTGGGGGTTACAGGGGTAAAAGGCCGCCTGAAAGGAAAATCTTCCGGCCGCACGGTTGCTGTTCTTGGGGAGTTGGATGCCGTTGTCTGTCCGGATTACCCAAATGCGGATCCGGCCACCGGCGCGGCCCACTGCTGCGGGCACAACGTGCAAATTGCCGTTATGGCGGCCGTGGGAATGGGACTGAACGATGCCGAAGCCATGAAGCACCTGGCCGGCGATGTCGTGCTTTTTGCCGCGCCGGCCGAGGAGTATGTCGAACTCACCTACAGGGACAGCCTGCGCGCCGCCGGCAAAATAGAATACTTCGGCGGCAAGCCCGAGCTGATCCGCCTGGGCCATTTTGATGATATTGATATGGCCTTGCAGATGCATGTGCAGACCACGAACGACCCCGACTATCTGAAAAGCGGCAAGGGATACGCCGCTCTTTCCACGACAAGCAACGGCTTTATCGGCAAGCTGGTGCGGTACAAAGGCCGCGCCGCCCACGCCGCCGCCGCCCCGGATGAAGGCGTGAACGCTCTGCAGGCAGCCATGGTAGGAGTTATGGGAGTCAATGCGGTGCGGGATACCTTCAAGGATTCCGATCATGTCCGCTTTCACCCTATCATCACGCAGGGCGGGGATCTGGTGAACGTGGTTCCCAGCGATGTGCGCATGGAAAGCTATGTGCGGGCCGCAAGCGTGGAAGCTCTGAAAATCTATAATGAAAAAATCAACAGGGCGCTGGGCGGCGGGGCCATAGCCGTGGGAGCGGAAGTGGAAATCCGGGATTTGCCGGGCTATCTGCCGCTGCACAACGACAGGGGGCTGAACACGCTGTTCAGCGAGAATATGGGCGCCCTTCTGGGAAAAGAGCGGGTTACCGTTTCCGGCCACATGTCCGGCAGTACCGATACAGGAGAACTCTGCCACATCATGCCCGTATGCCACCCCTGGATCGCGGGCGTGCGCGGCAGCCTGCACGGCAAGGATTACGAAATATTTGACGAAACGCTGCTCTACATCGAAACGGCCCAGGCCATCGCCATGACGGTTATCGACCTTTTGTACGGGCAGGGCGAGAAAGCCGAACAGGTACTGGCGGAACACAAACCTTTGATGACCAAGCAAGAGCTTCTTGATTTTCTGCAATCGGTCAACAAGACCGTGGTATATAAATAGAACAGGTTAGAGCATTTTCATTTTGAAAATGCTCTGGCGGATACGAAGCGTAGCGAAGTATCTGCTCGCAAGCGAATAGCGCAGCGTGCCTTTACAGCATTTTACGCTTGAAATAGTCGCTTGACGGCGAGCCAAGCTCGCCTGCGCCTATTTCGCGGCAAGGATTTGCTGACAAATCCTTGCGAGCATTTCAAGTGTGAAATGCTCTAGCACAGGCCTTCTCGGCCTGTGTGCATTTGGGAAAAGAATGTTTTTGCTTTAAGGATTTGTTCGTAAATCCCTGCCACGAAATGCTTGCAGGCGGGCTTTGCCCGCCATTACGCAAGCCTCTCAAATTCAATGCGCTCTGTGCGAAAGCATGCGCGCAAGGGCGGATTGCGGATTTTCGTTCACGAAAGCTCGTGCACGATTTCGCCGCCCGCCACGGTCAGAAGCGCCCGCGTGTTTTTGATTTCTTCTTCCGGGCAGGTCAGAATATCCCTGTCCAGCACGGCGAAATCCGCCAGCTTGCCCGGTTGCAGAGAACCCTTGCGCGTTTCGCCGAATTCCGCGTACGCCGCCCAGGTAGTGTACGATTGCAGGGCCTCAAGCCGGGTCAGTTTTTGTTCGGGCCGCCAGCCGCCGGCGGGTTCGCCCTTGCAGTCGGTGCGGGTGACGGCGGCATGCAGGCCGTGAAAGGGATTGATCGTTTCCATGGGCGCGTCGGATCCGTTGGCAAAAATGCCGCCGGCGTCGACGACCCTGCGCCAGGCGTAAGCGTTTTCGAGCGTTTCGGGATCAAGGCGCAACGCGGCCATGGTTCTGTCCGCAACCGCGTGGATGGTCTGCATGGCCGGAATGATGCCGAGGTCAAGCGCCCGGCGCACGTCGTCAGGCGCGACGATCTGAAAGTGTTCGATCCGGTAGCGGTGGTCCGCCAGGGGCTGCTCGCGCAGAACCCGTTCCATGACCGTGATCGCCTGCCGCGCCTGGGCGTCGCCGATGGCGTGGACGCAGGCCTGAAAGCCGTTGTCCCGCGCGCGGCGGATAATGGCATACAGAGATTCGTCAGAGTAGCGACCGCTTCCCTTGTGTCCCGGCCTGTTGGCGTAATCGTGCAGCAGCCAGGCGCTTTCAGAACCCAGGGAACCGTCTCCGACAACCTTGATTGCGCGCACGGACAGCCGTTCACCGTACAGGCCGTGCACGGGCTTGCCGCCGGCGTTCATATAGGCCAGATCATCCTTGGTATGAGCCGCCAGCGCCTCGTAGACGCGGATTTTTATCTCTCCGGCCTCATATGCTTTCCGCAAAATTTCGTGGTTGCGCACGCTCTGGCTGGCGTTGACCAGTGAAGTGAAGCCGTAGCCGAACAGTTCCCTCTGGGCGTCCGCATAGGCCTGGCGGATTTGCTCTTCGCTCAGGAGCGGCATTGCGGAGCGCAGGCGGAACATGGCTGTATCCACCAGAATGCCCTGCGGCTCGCCGTCTGAAGTTCTGAAAATATCGCCGCCCCGCGAGGCCGGAGTATTGCGGTCTATGCCCGCCGCCCGCAGGGCGGCGGAGTTGACCCAGACCGAATGGCCGTCCGCTCGGCTGAGGGCCACGGGGTTTTCAGGCGCGGCGGCGTCCAGATCCTTTTTGTCCGGCCAGTGGTTTTCCCGCCAGATTTCGTGATTCCAGCCCCGTCCTATGATCCATTGGCCCGCGGCGCGGGATTGTGATTCAGCCGCAACCAGGCGCAGGATTTCTTCCTTGGACTTGCCGGCAAGGTTGAGTTCAAACAGCCGTTGCCCTTCGGCCAAAAAATGCATGTGCCCTTCAATGAGGCCGGGAACAACAGTCCCGCCGCCCAGGTCGACCCGTTTTGCGCCCGACGGGAGAGCGGCCGCCGCATCACGCGAACTGGGCCCCACATAAGCGATATTTTGTCCGTCAACCGCCAGGACGGTCGCTGCCGGATGGAAAGGATCCATTGTGTGAATGACGGCGTTATAAAAAATACGCGGCTGACTCATGCCGAATCTCCATACTCCACAATTCGAGGTCCCCGCGTATATAGCGCGGGGACCTTCGCGTTCGCGCCTGCAGCTTAAGGCAGCACTTTGACTGTATAGGCCTTGTCCATTTGCAGGTACTTGCGGGACAGAACCAGCAAATCTTCTGCCGTCAGCGACTGGGCCTTCTTGATGGTGTCGCGTTCCGCGCTGATGGGACGGCCCAGGGCCGCCAGGCCGGCGGCTTCCGCGCTGCGCGCGCTCATCTTCTGCATGCTGCGCACATAGTCGCCGTGCATCTGGTTTTTGCCGCGGGTCAGTTCTTCCTGCGGCAGCGGGATTTCGTGCAGTTCCTTGATCACCGCCGTAAAACCGGCTTCAGCTTGCGCCATCTTGTCCGGTTCGGTGCCGATGTAAAAGATCAGCGCTCCGGTGAGCGGGGCCTGCCAGGAAAAGGCGGTCACGGTATAGCCCAGACCCTGCTTGTCGCGCAGATCACGGAACAGCAGTCCGCTCTGGCCGGCCAGAATGTTCTGCAAAAGATCAAGTCCCGCTTCATCCTGGCCGCCTTGGGCCGTTCCGGGAAAGACCAGCAGCAGATGGGCCTGTTTGCGATCCGGAACCGTTATATTCAACTGTTTATCTTTGCCCCAGTTCGGAGCGGCAAGGGCTGGCGTCGCCGCCGTCGGAACCGGCAGGGCCTTGGCCGCGGCAATGACCGCATCACGGTCGAAATCGCCGCACACGGCCAGGACCCAGGGTTGGGCCGACTGTTTCGCCCAGAAGGCCGCCGCGTCCTTGCGGGTCAGGGACGCCACCACGGTCTTGTCGCCCTGAGAGGTAAACCCGTAAGGATGATCGCCGAAGAGGAAGGGATAGATTTTCCGGAAAGCCAGACCCAAAGGCTGATCCTCGCGGCTGACGATGGCCGCGATCTGGCTCTCCTTGACCCTCGAAAGCTCTCCTTCCGGCAGGGTCGCGGATGTCAGGATGCTGTGCAGCAGGCCGAACATGTCCGGAGCGAAACGGACGGGGTAGCGCATGCCGAGCGTAAAGGTCTGGCGGCCGGCCGAAGCGCCAAAAGAAGCGGCCCGGTCACTGAGGTATTCCTCCAGTTGCGGGGCTTTCATCGTTTTGGTGCCGCGCGTGAGCAGGCTCGCGGTCAGGCTGGCCAGTCCCTGCTTGTCGGGGCTGATGAGGCTGTCGCCGCCGGTGAAGGTCAGGTCCGCGGATGTATAGGGCAGAGTGTCGTCAGGCAGCAGGATCAGGGTACGTCCCTTGCCGAGGTCGATGATTTCCTGTTTGGCGCCTGCCTGAACGTCCGCTGTTTTCGTCGCTGCGCGGGGCGCGGGCCAGGCCGAACGCAGAGTGGATTCCAGCCATTTGGCGTCCCAGCCAGGTTTTGCAGTGGTTCGCGCGGCGGTTTTTTGCGCCTTCGTTTCCTTGGCGTTTCGGTCCGGCCGGGCTGTCGCCGGTGTCTTTTCCGGAGCCAGTACGGTAACGGACACGCGTTGCGGTGCGATGACCTCGGCCATGACCCGATTCAGCGTATCTTGGTCGGTCAGTGCAAGCTGTTGCAAATAGTTCGCTTCCGCATCCTCTCCGTGCCCGAAGAACAGGAAGTAGCCCAGCTTGGACGCGTATCCGGCCAGGGTTTCCTTCTGCCGGTACATATCATCGGCGAGGTTCAGCTTGGCCCGGTCCAGTTCGTCTTTGTTGAAACGCAACGTGCCGAACGCGGCAAGATCCTTGCTGAAAGCGGTCCAGAAAGGAACAAGGTTTTCAGGGGACAAGGTCGCGGAGATGGTGAAAATTCCCGTGCGCTCAAAGGTGTAGCTGGCGGCTGAAATGCTGTCCACCAGGCGTTTTTTATATTTATAGGTGCGGTAGAGATACGAGGTCTTGTCGCCCCCCAGCAGTTGGGCCAGCATTTCCAGAGCCGGAGCCCTGGCGTCGTTCTGGTCCACGGAAGGGAAGGAAACGGCAAGGTGCACCTTGTTCCAGGGGGTTTTTTCCACCTGCACCACCGGTCCCTGTGGAGCAGTAAAGGAACTCAGCGGGGTTATGGCAGGGGGAATCACATTGTCCGTGTTGGGAATGTCCCCGAAAAGGCGTGTTGCTTCGGCCAATACGGCGTCGGGGTCCACATTGCCGACAACCAGAAGCAGCATGGACTGCGGCTGATAAAGCTTTTTAATGTATGTGCGGATGCCGTCGGAGGTGAATTTGCTGATGGTTTCAGGAAAGCCGATGATAGGCCGGGCATAGGGCGTGCCGTGCAGAACTTGGGCCTGCATCCGGGTGAACATGCGGTTGCCGGGGGAGTCTTCGCCACGCTGGCGCTCGGCCAGCACAACTTTTTTTTCCGATTCCAGCTCTTTCGGGTCCAGGCTGGGGTGAAAAGCCATGTCTTTGAGCACATCCATGCCCAGCGTCCACTGGTCGGCGGGCATGTCCGTCAGGTAGACGGTATAGTCGAAACTGGTGGCTGCGTTCAAATAGCCGCCGGCTTTTTCAACATCCGTGGCAATGGCCCCTTTGGGCCGTTTTTCCGTGCCTTTGAACACCATATGTTCAAGCTGGTGGCTGATGCCCGCCTGATCCGGCGTTTCATAGGCCGAACCGGCGTGGACGTACAGGCGCAGGGAAGCAAGGGGAAAACGCGTGTCTTTCTGTACCGCCACGGTCAGGCCGTTGGGCAATTTGGTGACACGCAGGCCCTGCTGGCCGGAAGAGGACGGTGTGGGCACGGGGGCATCCTTGGGGGAAAGGGTTGGCTCGGCCGACCGGGCTGACGCGGCCGGAACATGGCCGCTCATAAACAACGCGCAAAGCAGCGCGATAACGGCAGTGATACGCATGACGTTTCTCCTCATAATCACTATGGGTACGGGGCAAAATGGCTGACCTCCGCGAGGGCTTCAGGTCGCCCGCAGCTTGGTCAGGCTGAAATCGGACAGGGAAAATTCCGTTCCCATGCCCCGCAACACGGCCGAGACGAGGCCCAGCGGCGAAAGATACCCGTTTTCCCATGAAATATTGAACAGAAGAGTGTTTTCGTCAATGGGCGCGACGTGAAAAAAGAAGGAACGGGCGTCCGCGTCGCGCGGGCCCTTTTTCGTTTCCCGCCGCCAGGGCAGGGTAGAAAGAGCGGCAAAATTCCGCCAGGCGGAAAAAAACGCGGTCTGTTTTTCCGCCGGGCCGGTATAGGCCAGACGGTAGTTTTCGCGGCTTGCTTCAGCGGGGCGGCACCCTGGCTCCAGAGCCTCGACGCCGGTAATTTTCAAACCCGGCACAATTTCACCGAGAGTCGCGGCAACAAAAGCCGGATCACGGTGTTCGCGCAAGTAAACGCTCAGCCATTCGCCTTCGGAGGCGACGCCCACCGGCAGGGCGCGGCAGAAGGAAAGAAGCGGCAGGGGATGAAACCCCTGGGAAAAGGCCAGCGGCAGGTCCGCCCGGCGAAAGGCCCTTTCGAACAGGCTTTGTAGTTCCAGTTGGCTGAGATAAGCCGCAAGCCCCTTGCACTCGTACCAGAGGCGCAAATGAGCCGCCTTGCGGGTCAGGTGTTCACTGATGGCCGGCGGCTTGGCCTTGCCTTCGCTTTTTTCCCCTTCGCCTCGAACGACGCCGTCCTTCAGCTTGACCCTGCCGTGCTCGTCCAGTTTGGGGTTGTGCCGTTCCTGGTCGCGCTGGTCATAGTTCAAACGGTTGACGTAGCCGGGGTTGTTCACCAGAGGCGGCAGCAAAGAGGGACGCGCGGCCGTGTCGCAGGCGCCGCAGGCCAGACAGCCTTCATAGCGACAGTCGGGGCTGGTCTTTGCAGCCAGGGCGCGTTCACGTTCGCGCAGCAGAAAGGCGCGGGACACGCCGTTTTCCAGATGGTCCCAGGCCAGGGGCGCGTCAAGGGGGACGGCTTTCTGGTAGGATTCTGGAGAAAGCCCCTCTTCTTCCAGGGCTTCCAGCCAGGGAGCAAGGGTAAAGTGCTCCATCCAGCCGGCAAAGACGGCGCCCTTGCGGTAGGCGCGCTCCAGAACCGGGGCCAGACGGCGGTCCCCGCGTGAAAAGACCCCTTCCAGAAAACTGACTTCCGGCTCGTGCCAGCGCATGGTGATGCGTTTTTCCTTGCGGAAAGCCTCGAGCAGCAGGCCGATGCGGCGGCGTATTTCTTCTCTGGAAATCTGCGCTTCCCACTGAAAAGGCGTGTGCGGCTTGGGCACAAAGGGAGAAATGGCAGCCGTAATCTGCAAGCGCTTGATGCCGGGGCCGGCCGCGTCCCGCGCCTTGCGGCAGAGATCAACGATGCCCGCAAGGTCGTCGTCGGTTTCGCCGGGCAACCCGATCATAAAATACAGTTTCACCTGCTGCCAGCCGTGTTCGAACAGCTTTTGCACGTGCAGGATCAGATCTTCTTCGCTCACGCCCTTGTTGATGATGTCCCGCAGACGCTGGCTGCCCGCTTCCGGAGCCAGGGTCGCGCCGGTGCGGCGTATGCCCGCCATTGCGCCCATGATGGAATCGTCAACCGAACCTACGCGCAAAGAAGGCAGGGATACGGAAACCTCTTCCGCGGCGCAACGGCTCACGCAAGAAGTGAACAGGGTTTTCAAAGCCGAAAAGTCGCCGCTGCTGAGAGAGAGAAAAGAAAGTTCGCCATACCCGGTGCCGGACAGGCATTGGTCCACCAGGTCGGTCAGAGTGGAAACGCTGCGTTCGCGCACCGGGCGGTAGGTCATGCCCGCCTGGCAGAAGCGGCAGCCCCGGGTGCAGCCCCGACCGATCTCAAGAGCCAGACGGTTGTGCACGGCGCCGAAAGGGATGACCTGGTTGACGGGATAGGGTGTGCGATCCATGTCCGGTTCAACGCGTCGGGCCGGGCGCGGCAGGTCGGCAAAGCGGGGCCGCGGGCTTTCTGCCCCCTCGGATGAAAAAAATTCCGGCACATAGACGCCGGGAATGCGGGCCAGTTCACGCAGCAGGTCCTCGCGCCGTTCCGGCGTCAGTCCCTGTTGTTTGGCCCGTTCAAAAAGGTCCAGAATCTCGGGTAAAAGCGTTTCGCCTTCACCGAGCAGCATCAGATCCATAAAAGGAGCCAGGGGTTCCCCTGCCAGAGTGCAGCCGCCGCCCGCCATGACCAGAGGCCAGCGGCCGAAACGGGCCGCCCGGTCGGCGGCGCGCAGGGGAATGCCCGCAAGGTCCAGCATATACAGCACATTGGTGTAGCACAGTTCATGGGTGACGGCGAAACCGAGGGCGTCAAGTTTCGCCAGCGGGGTATTTGACTCCAGGGTGCACAGCGGGGCGTTATGCGCGCGCAGGATTGCCGCCGCGTCCAGATCGGGCGCGAATACCCGTTCCGCCTGCCTGTTCGGCCGTCGGTTCACAATGTCGTACAGAATTTTATGCCCCAGATAGGACATGCCCACTTCGTATTTGTCGGGGAAAGCAAGACCCATTCGGAATGATGCCAGGGCGGGGTCTTTGTGAACTGACCCGTTCTCGATGCCGAGGTAGCGGCTGGGCTTGGGCAGCAGGGGTAAAAGGTGTCGCATGGCTTATAAAGTCGGGAGGGGGCGGCCCCTCCCGCGGGGGGTGCTATTTCGCGCGCAGCAGGCTGGCGATATCGCCGCCTTTGCCGGGGCCGGGATTTTTCAGATTCAAACCGCCGAGGCCGCCGGTGGAAAGCGTCAGATTGGAGCAGGCTTCCATATATTTGGTTTTCAACTCTTCGGGGCATTTGGCATAGGTATAGAGAACATGGGTCAGTGACAGGGATCCCGTGAAATCGTTCTCGAAAGGATACCCATAAGGCATCAGCAGCATCTGTACACCCTGCTGGGTGGGAACAGTTTGTAATATAGCGGGATCATTTATAAGTTTTGCTTCGCTGTCGCATTTTCCGATGACCATTTCACCGGTCACCAGTTTCACCATGCAAATATCATAGGCCATGAGTTTACTCCTTGTGTTGCGAATAGGTAGGGGGCATAAGGCGCTCTGTCAAGGAAAAGGAGCTGGAAGCCGTTTCTTAATTCATTATGAAACGGCTTCCAGCGCCGGACGGCAACCCGGCGCGCCGCCAAAGGCGGCGTGAGCGAACCCGAACCCGCGTTTTCGGGTGAAGCGATTTTTATAAAAAACGGCCAATGGCCAATTTATGAAATGAGCACTAGTCATAATTTTGACTGGCTATGGACAGAGTTGTATACTTTATCCCAAATCGCTGATATGCATCTGCCAATGGAAAGCCCTGACCGGCTCTGGCAAGTCCGGCTGCTTTCGGGGGATATCGAATACTATGCCGCAACAGTCTGTTATGGAAAAAAATTTTCTTTCGGAAAAAGACTCGCCCGCGCTGAACGCACTGCAGGAGATCTTGGAATATCGTTTTTCAGATATTTCATTTCTGCGGGTCGCCCTGACGCACAGCTCCTATGCCAACGAGCAGGGCGGCAAGGCGGAGCACAACGAGCGTCTGGAATTTTTAGGGGACGCGGCGCTTGAACTTTGCGTGTCCGCCGAACTTTTCGCCCGTTTTCCGCATGCGCGGGAAGGCGATCTTACCCGCATGCGGGCCAAGCTGGTCAGCCAGCCGTCGCTGGCGGCGCTTGCCTTTGTCTGTAATCTGGACGAGTTCCTGCTTTTGGGCAAGGGAGAAGAAAGCCAAGGCGGGCGTGACAGGCCGTCTTTGTTGAGTGATGCGTTTGAAGCGGTTTTAGGGGCTGTCTTTTTAGATGGGGGCTTTGCCGCCGTGCAGTCGGTAGTGCGCACGGTATTGGCCGGCAAATGGCCCGAGCAGGAAGAGAACAATCAGAGCAAAGACTGCAAAAGCCTGCTGCAGGAATTAACCCAGCGCCGATTCAAGGAACGTCCTTTGTACACCCTGGTCGGCAGTTCCGGACCGGAGCACGCCAAAATTTTCACCGTACAGGTTACGCTGCCGGATTCGCTTGTTTTCATGAGTGACGGCCCCAGTTTGAAACGGGCGGAACAACTTGTCGCCTGCCAGGCTCTGGAGTACCTGCTTGCCAACACAACGCCGGGCGCCATGCTTGCCGAAGAGGATTGACGAAGCGTCGGCGCTGTCGCCGTACCCTTGCAGAACCAGAGGCGGGGGAGGAACCGGGGGAGGGAACTCCCCCGGTTTTCCTGTCTTTGGTCTGCCTCAGCCGATAAGGGGCGCTTAGCCGCCGATAAGCTTAAGAGCCATCTGCGGCAGCGAGTTGGCCTGAGACAGCATGGCCACGGCCGCCTGAGTCAGCACTTGGTTGCGTACAAATTCCGTCATTTCGGTCGCCACGTCCACATCAGAGATGCGCGATTCGGCGGCTTGCAGGTTTTCAGCCTGAATCTGCAGGTTGCTGATGGTGTTTTCCAGGCGGTTCTGGGCCGCGCCGAGGTGGGCGCGAATCTTGTCCTTGGAAATAATCGCCTGGTTCAAGGCGTCCAGAGATTTCTGGGCCGCGGCCTGTGTGGAAATGGAGTAGCCGGGGCCTTCGGCGGACTGGTTCCCCACGCCAAGGGCGGATGCCGTGGCGTTGCCGATGGCGATGTAGTAATAGTCCTCGGCAGAGTCGTTGCCGGTGCCGAAGTGGATCTTGATCTTGCCGGTGGCGACCAGACCTTCGCCGTTATGCACGGAACTGGACAGGTTGCCGTTCAGCAGATGCACGCCGTTGAAGTCCGTGGCGTTGGCGATACGGGTAATTTCCGAAGCCATGGCCTGATATTCGGATTCGATCATCAGACGCTGGTCGGAGTTGTAGGTGCCCGTGGCTGCCTGTTCGGCCAGTTCTTTCATCCTGATCAATTTTTCGTCGATGACGCCAAGGGCGCCGTTCGCCGTCTGCAACATCGAGATGGCGTCGTTGGCGTTACGCACGCCCTGGTTGAGGGTGGCAATGTCGGCCCGCATAAGTTCGCGGATGGCAAGACCGGCGGCGTCGTCGGCCGCGGTGCCGACCCGCAGGCCGGAAGACAGGCGGCGCACGGAGACCGCAAGACTGTCATAGCTGTTACCCAGGTTCCTGGCCGCGTTCATGGCCATCATGTTGTGGTTTATGACCAAAGACATGGTAAGTCCTCCTTCCCATAAAAGGGTTTGTTGTTTTGGCATAAGCAATTGCGATGCCAAATTTAAAAATTATAATAAAATTAAACAATTATCCGGAGACAAAAAGACATATCCCCGGCCGTCGCGGTGGCCGGGAAAAAATTGCCGCCCTATTTTTGACGGATTTCAGGGGGATAGGCGGGGAAGAAAAAAGTGCCGGCAAGAAAGGCGGCTATCAGCGGAAAAAGCGGAAATGAGCCACGATGCCGCCTTTGGCCCAGGCTGTGAAGTCGTCGTCTTCCGTGGCCCAGGGACCCTGGTTGTGCAGCAACAGGGGGACGCCTTCGTCGTTGCGCTTGTCCGAGAGAATGGCAATGTGGTCCGGCCCCGCGAACACGACGATATCTCCGGGTTGCCAAAGTCTCATGTTTTCCGCGTTGCCGGGTTTGATGGCGGTGGAGAGGCTTTGCGCGTGGCGTTTGAAAAAAACCGTCTGGTTGGGCACCCGCCTGAAGTCTATGTTCGGATCGGGTTTTCGCGCGCGCGGGTAAGCGGCTGGGGCTTTGCGGATATCCGCGTCGATAAGCTTTTTCAGGTCGTATCCGGCATGTCGGAACGCGCGCCAGATCAGATCCGTGCAGACCCCTTCTCGGTCCGGCGGATATCCTCCTTTATAATAGGCGCTTCGGTACAGAGGCGCGCGTTTGATTTCCACGCGCGCCCCCTGGATGAGTCCGGCCGCGCTGCCGGTCGTTTTTTTCGCTTCCGGTGCAGGCGCGGCCTGTGCGGCGATCGGGGCGAAAGGACAAAGCCCGCCTCCGGGCAGAAGCAGGAACAGCGCAACGTAAAGGAAGGTTGGGAGGAACGGGAACCGAAAACGCATGGCAATCAGCCGAAGACCGATTGCATGGTCCGGATCAGCGCGCGCAGACGGTGGTCATAGCTGTGCTCGGCAAGAACACGTTTGCGCGCAGCCGTGCTGACTGCGTTTCGGCCCGCCGTGTCCTTCAGATAGCGGCGAATGAGGTCGGCGGCTTCTTCCGGCGAATGATAACAAATGACCTCTTTGCCGGGTTCGAAGAGGTTTTCTATCTGATCCCGCCAGTCGGTCAGGCAAAAGGCCCCGGCGGCGGGCACGTCGAACACCCTCTGGTTGACCGCGCCCTTCATTTGCTTGCTCGTGCAGTTGAAGTTGACGGCTGACGCCGGATAAAACAGGGGCAGATCAATGTAATAGCGCAGTTCGGAGTGCGAGCGCCAGGGCGGCAGGCTGCCGGCAAGCAGGGTCTGCCAGCCGTCGTCTCCGACGATGAGCGGCCTGAACGGCAGCGTCGCTTTCACGCAGGAGAGCCGATATTGCAGTGTGGCTTCCCAGGTCAGCATGACCTCGTAATCGAGCTGTTTCAGAGGGCCGCCCAGGCTTTGATAGGCCGGGACGAGGTCCGGGCGCGCGCTGCGAAGAAATTCGTCCACAGAACGGATATCGCTGTCGGCGAATTGGGCGGCCACCTCGCGGTAGCTGTCGTGCAGCACCGGGGGCAAATGCAGAACTTTCAGCCGGGCGTCGACTTTGTGCAACATGGAGTTGCCGACAAAGGACACGTCAGAGCGCCAGGGATGGTCCGGCGGCAAGACCTGTCCCTGCCCTGGCGGGGTAAAGCGGGTGACGTCGGTGCCCAGAGGCAGATAAAAAACATGTTCGAACCCGAGGGCGCGCAATGAGGCGATGTTGTCCGCATCCCAGGTGAAAATGGCGGTCCAGGGGCTGACCAGGTTGCTGTAATGCGCCAGCACCAGATGAGGGTTGTCCACGAACCAGGAGGCCAGGGGCAGGCGCAGCCGGTCCAGCAACCCCATAAGCACGCCTTCACGGTCAACGCCGAGGTGGTTGATGGTCAGGATGCAGTCGGGCCTGAATTCCAGAGCCGCGGACAGCAGTTTTTCCACAAACTCCTCGTGCCCCAGCTCGCCGTCAGGAATCTGGATGAAGCGGTGCGGAACGGCAAGCCGTTCGCAAGCGGCCACGATTTCGCCGATAAGAAAGTAGCTGCTGGTCAGAAGGAGCAGGCGCGGCGGGTCCGAGCTGAATTTGGAGTAACTTGCCTTTTCCCAAAAATTATACTTGGCGCTGGCGGATGCGGCATCACGGACGGAGGCGTAAAAATCGCGGTCCAGGCGCAGATAGAAAGGGTGTGTAAAGGGAAAGAGCGCCAGGTTGTCGTTTTTTTCCTGCCAGCGGGTCAGTTCGCGCAGCACGGTATGGGAATCGCCGCCGCACAGCCAGACTATGCCCGGAAAACGGGCATATTGCCGCCGCAGATCGTTGATCTCCAGAATGCCGGCTTCTTTGTCCACCACAGCCAGGGCAAAATTTTCCCCTCGTTGCTTAAGCAGATGTTCGGTCAACGCGGCCAGGGCAAAGCCGACCCCGCTGCCGATCAGTACGGGCAGATATTTTTCCGTATCGAATGCGGAGAGATTTCCCAGCAGGGAAAGCTCGCGGGCGGCTCCTCCGGACCCCAGCATGGGCGCGGGACGGCCTGCAAGGGGAACGGCGATATCCGCAAGCCGTCCCTCGCGAAACACCGGAAAGGCGACGGCCGCATCTATGCTCATTGCGGAAAATCGCCTTGAATGTGGGACATCGGATTCTGCAACGAAGCCTGATTTGTGGAAAGGGCCGGATAATTATAGGTTATTTCATCTTCGACCAGGCGGAAAAAAACGTCTTTTTGCTGTTCCACAATTTTCAGATAGGCTTTGCCGATGCTGATTTCCACACCGGGAAAAACCGCGCCGGGTACGATGATGCGGTTTTTTTCCGATCTCGCGATGTCGGTGCTGAATGCGCGCCAGAAATACTGGCGGATATGCTGGGCCACGGCCAGCTTGCGGGAAGCGAGTTCCCGCATGGGGGCGCATTCTTCCGCATGGTGCTGTCCCATGCGCGAGCGTCCGTCAAAGTAGCGCAGCTTTTCTTTTTGGATGGAGATATACTCTTCCATTTCCTGCAAGCGTAAAAAGTCCGGCGGATTGTAACCCATGGAGATGCGGGTCGATGCGTTTTGTCCGCCGCCGAGTTGGTCCTTCACGTACACCATACCGCCCACCTGCGCGTTGCCGCCCTGCAGCCGGCCTTTGACGATCAGCGAGCCGCCCACATAGAGATCGCTGTGCATGCAGGTGCCGTCGATGATCAGATTGCCGGCGGTAACGATGCGAGCCTGTTCGCAATGCGAAAGATGGATTGTGCTTTCGGCTTGCAGCAGCGCCTTGGGCGCTCCCTTTATGCCGCCCAGGCAGGTGATTTTTCCCCGTGCGTGGACCGTGCCTCCGTCGACCATGCCTTTGATGAGAATATCCGACCCGAACAGGGAAAAACCGGGAAAAATGTTGCCGTGCACCACCACATCGCCGACAAATAAAATGTTGCCGGTGTGAAAGTTGATATCCCGGCGCACGTTGAGCAGCTTTTTGACGGTAATCAAGCCTTGGTGGTAAAAACAGTACCCGTTGGTCAGGGCGATGATGCGATTGGGATGCCGCGGGTCGCGCCCGCAGTTGGGGCCTTCGGGAAAGACCGGGTCAGAATATATATACCGGGGATCAAGAGCAGGTTTGTCGTCGGCGGACAAGTCGGGCGGATCTGTGTCGTCGGTCCGCGTCGCGGCATTTTCCGCCGCCTCCGAACTTGCTGTTGCCGGTCCTTCGGGCAAGGCATCCAGGTAGATGAGTTCGGCCAGAACCTGTCCGGCAACGACGTTTTGCACATATCCCAGATAGTGATCGTTGACGCTGCCGTCGGCCATGGCCACGGGGCGCAGGCGCTTGTGATTGAAATCCGGCGAAAAATAATGTCTCAGATAGTAGGGCATGGGCAATCCGCAAAAAACTACAAGTCAGTCGGGCAGGGCCAGCAACAGCTCATCCTCGTCAACATAAATGGTAAAGATATGCTCCACCATGAGCGTACGCAGGGTCATGCGCATTTCCTGCGAGGGGCGATACAGGACAAGGCGTTTTCGCATGCCGTGGACGCCGGCGGCAAAGTGTATCAGGGCGGCCGCGCCGTTGCGGCAAAAAGACCGCAACGCGGAAAAATCGAGCACGATCAGTTGTACGGAACCGGTCAGCAAAGATTCCAGAGAGGCTGAAAATTCCGCCACATGCTCAAGCCCCAGGTCGCCGAAATAGCGGGAAAGAACAGCCTCCTGCTTGGCAGTCGCCCCAAATCGGGCCACGCAAGCGTCTGCGATGTGTTCGCGTATCGGCGTATCCATGTTCAGGACATCAACAAAGTCGCCAATATAGCTGTTATGGACAAAGGGTTCCATGAGTCTCCTTATTCCGTCCGCCCGCTCGAAAGGCCTATAACTATTATTCCGTTTTTGCAGAAAAAAGCAAGGATTCAGGTAAAAACAATTCCACATTTCGCCGCGCTTTGACCAGAGGAGTCAGGCGCTCGCGGGTTTCTTCGGCCCCGGGAGCCGTATCCAGGCGGACTTTTTGCGGGCAGGCCGCCACACAGGCTTGGCACATAATGCATTTCTTTTCGTCCGTGACAGGGTTGTCCGCGCCCAAAACAACGGCCCCGGTGGGACAGGCTTTCACGCAGGCGCCGCACAGGATGCATCCTTCCACAGTCAGCGGCGCGCGAAACATTTCGGGATACGGGCGATAAGGACGGTTTCCCGGCAAGGCAAGCGTCGTTTTCGCGGGTCGGGCGCATGCGGCAAGGGCGGACCGGCCCAAAAAGGCCGCCATATCCAGGTCGTCGGCGTCAGGTCTGCCCACGGCCAGGGGATAGGCCTCGGTGGCATAGGAGTGCCGCGAGACAAAGGCCCCGGCGGCAAGGGGCAGAAAGCCGGCGTTGCAGGCGATTTCGTGCAGTTCGAGCAAGGCGTCGTCGTAGTGCCGGTTACCGTAGTTGACGGCCAGTACGGCCGGAGTTTTGCGCCCCCTGACCTTTGCCAGGGCGGAAACCGCCGTGCGCGGCACCCGGCCGAAGTAGACGGGAACCGCAACAATGGCGAGATCAGACGCGGCAAGGGAGAAAGAACGCCCCGAGCGGGCCCGCGGCAGAGTCAGATCGTGCGTCTTCAGAGGCAACCCTGTTCCGGCGGCAATATGTTCTGCGATTTTTCGTGTGCTGCCGGCGGGAGAAAAACAGACCAGAGAACAGCGGGTCACTGCCATGTGTTTTTCCTCACGAGTTTGTGCTGTCCAGAATAAGCGTTACCGGCCCCCAGTTGATCAGGGACACGTCCATATCCGCCGCAAAAAGCCCGCTGCGCACTTTGCCCGGCAGGGCGGAATGCATGCTTTGGCAGACCCGCTCATAAAGCGTCGCGGCTTCTTGCGGCGGACAGGCCAAATGGAAGGACGGCCGTCTGCCCTTGCCGCAGTCGGCATGGAGCGTGAATTGCGAGACCAGCAGAATTTCTCCGTCTACATCGCTCAGGCTGACGTTCATGGCTTTGTCGTTGTCCGGAAAAATGCGCAGCAACGGCAGTTTGCGCAGTGTCGCATCAATGGCCGGCCAGGCGTCCGTTCCGGCGTCTTCCGTCCCGAAGCCGACCAGCACAAGCAGGCCCGCGCCGATGGAGGCGACATTTTTCCCCTCCACCTGAACGGAGGCCTGCCGCACTCGTTGCACGACAAGACGCACGGCTCAGTCCCTGCCCTTTTCTCCGTCACCCGGGATACAGGCGGGGCAGGCCGGGGCGGCGGGACATTCCTCCTGCTCCGAGGTATCCGTTGTGACATAATCGGCCTGGCGGGAATATTTTTCCATTTCCTCAAGACGCAGGACGCGGCGCAGCACCTTGCCCGTGATGGCCCGGGGCAGGCTTTCGCGAAATTCCACTTGCCGGGGCACTTTATAGTTGGCCAGTTGCTTGCGGCAATGACCGACGACTTCGGCCACGGTCAATTCTACGCCGGGTTTGGGCACAACGTAGGCTTTGAGGGTTTCTCCCCGCGTGGGATGCAAAATGGCGACGGCAACGGCTTCCTGAATTTTCGGGTGCTCCAGCAGCACATCGTCAATTTCGCGAGGGTAGACGTTGTACCCGCCCACGATGACCATGTCTTTTTTGCGGTCAACAATGAAGAAATAACCGTCCTCGTCCATGTAGGCGATGTCGCCCGTATACAGCCAGCCGTTGCGCAGGGTGTTGGCCGTGTCGTCCGGGCGGTTGTAATAGCCCCCCATGACCTGCGGACCCCGGATAATCAATTCGCCGACCTTGCCCTGAGGTACGGACAGGGTGCCGACTTCCATATCCACGATTTTGGATTCAGTGCCGGGCAGAGGCATGCCTATGGACCCGAATTTGTGCTTTCCCTGCGCGGGCGTCAGGTGGGTGATGGGCGAGCATTCGGTCAACCCGTACCCTTCAATGATTTTGCAGCCGGTCAGTTTCTGAAAACGTTCCAAAGCCGCAGCCGGAATGGGCGCGGAGCCGGATATGCAATACTGCACGCAGGACAGGTCGTACTTGGTGAAATCCTTATGCTGCATCAGCGACAGATAGACGCTGGGAGCGCCGGGAAAAAGCGTGACCTTATATTTGGGGATCAGACGCAGCAACTCGCCGGGGTCATAGCGTGGAATAAGCACTGAAGTCGCCTGTAGCGCGGTGGGCACCAAAAGACAGGTGGAAAGCCCGTACACATGAAACAGGGGCAACAGGGACGCGAATATCTGCGGCTTGCCCCTGAGGGTGTGCAGAACTTGAAGGGCCTGTTCCACGTTGAGGGTCATGTTGGCGTGGGTCAACATCACGCCTTTGGGTTCGCCGGTGGTGCCGCCGGTATATTGCAGCAGGGCCAGGGTTTCGGAAGGGTTTTCCACACGGACGGCCAGACGCTGCGACCCTTGCAGCAACAAACTGTAAGGCAGCACCGCCGCGCCGTCGTAAGGGACGGGTTTGGCCGTGCCTTCCCGCCGGGCCTTGAAACGATACAGCCAATTGAGGGGAAAGCGCAGCGCATCGGCAATGCTGGTGATGAAATATTTTTCGATGCCCAGGCGGTCGCGTAACTTGTTGAGCTTGGGCCAGCATAAATCCACAGTGATCATGAGACGGACGCCGGCATCGGTGATGTGCTGCACCAGTTCCTTTTCCATATATAAAGGATTGGTCATCACCACCACGCCGCCGGCTTTAAGCACAGCCCAAAAGGCCAGAACCGCCTGGGGCAGGTTTGGCAGCATGATCGATACCTTGTCGCCCGTGTTCAGGCCGTGGTCGCGCAAGTTGGCGGCCATGATTTCCGCTTGTTTGCGCAGATCGCTGTAGCTGATGCGATAGTTGCGGAACAGACAAGCCGTTTTTTTGGGGTTTTCGTCCGCCGCCCGGTCCAGCAGAGCGCAAAGCGGTTCGGGTTCATGGACGAAAGCAAGGGGAACGCCCTCGTCGTAATGGGCCAGCCAGGGGAAAGTTTCAGAGGAAGGGGTGAGATCGGTCATAGAAATAGTGGGTTAGAAATCGTGGGTTAAAATGAAAAGAAAACGATCCTGGTATACCCGCAAGCCGGAGCGGAAGCAACAGTCGGCGGTTACGGCCCTTTCAGGCCCGTGACGACCGCGTAGGCTTTGATGCCCAGCTTTTCGCCGGTGAACCCCAGATGTTCTTCCGTGGTGGCCTTGACGTTGACCGACGCAAGCGGCAGTTGCAGCAACGAAGCGATATTTTTGGCGATCTGCTCACGAAAGGGGGCGATTTTCGGCGCCTGGGCCACGACGGTCAGATCGGCATGGGTCAGGGTCAGGCTCTGGCGGACCGCCAGGCGCATGACTTCCGCCAGCAGCACCGCGCTGCTGATGCCGTCAAATTCGGTGGCGCTGTCGGGAAACAGTCCGCCGATGTCGCCCCGGCCCAGGCAGCCGAGCAGGGCGTCGGCCAAGGCGTGCAGCAGAACGTCGCCGTCGGAATGGGCGGACACGGTGATATCTGTGGGTATGCGCACGCCGCCGAGCACAAAGGGGCGGCTGCCGCCGTAACGGTGCACGTCATAACCAAAGCCGACCACGGGCGACAACGTGTTCATGGGTTTGTCCAGGGCTGCATCGTTCCGCAGAAGGGCAAGATCCGCCGGGGTTGTGATTTTGCGGTTCATTTCATCCCCGTCAACGACCAGGACCGGGTGGCCGTACCGCTCCAACAGGGCGGCATCGTCGGTGGCGGCAAATCCGTGCAGAGCAGCCAGCTTGTGCGCGCGCCGCAAGGTGGGCAGAGCAAAACCCTGAGGGGTCTGCACGGCGCGCAACGCCTGCCGGGGAGGAGTCGCGGCGACCATGTTCGCATGGCCAATCTGTTTGACGGTATCCGCCAGCGCGATGCCGGGGATGACTCCCGCATGCCCGAGGGCCAAAGCGTCAAGAATCCGGTTGATCAGAACGGGGCCGACAAAAGGGCGGGCCGCGTCATGTATGAGAACGGTGTCGCATGCTTTGGGCAGGGCCGCGATGCCGTTGGCCACGGAATCTTGTCTGGATTCGCCGCCCGCGACGGCGCGCCAATCCAGACCTGGGGCGTCGCGTCGGAGCAGATTTTCCAGTTCTTTGCGGGCGTCATCCAGGTGCGCGGAAGGGAAAACAAAAACCAGGCCGCGAATGCGCGGGATACGGGCAAAAGGCAGGGCCGAGCGCCAGTATAAAGGGCTGCCGGCAACAGGCAGAAACTGTTTGGGTCGGCTTAAGCCGTCCGCGGCGGCCGCGTCGTTCGTCGCCAGTCTGGCGCCCTGGCCGCCGGCGGCTATGATTGTCCAACAATGCATGAAATCCGTCACTAAATTATTTTTTCCCTTTTGCCGCGTTGCGCTTGTTCCGAGCGAAGGTTGCGCGTATCCACGTCCCGTCGCACGGAATTTGCGTACTTCGGCGAAGGGCGACATTTCTCTTTTGAGGCGAATCACCGCAAACTGAAATGGGAGCCGGACTATAAGCCGGGTTCTGTGCCTTGTGAAAGGCGGTCATCATTCCTCTAGGGCGGCGGTCGCCCGCCGCCTCAAGCAACCTACCCGGGGGCATGGCCGGGCCGGCTCATAACGCCCCCCTATTTGGTCTTGCTCTGAACGGGGTTTGCCTAGCTCCGCCCGTTGCCGTGCGGACTGGTGGGCTCTTACCCCACCGTTTCACCCTTACCGGACCGGAGTCGCCTCCGGCCGGCGGTTTGCTTTCTGTGGCGCTGTCCAGGGGTCGCCCCCTCCGGGAATTACCCGGCGTTTTGCCCTATAGAGCCCGGACTTTCCTCTCCGGCGCGCCCTTTTGGGCGTACCGCAGCGATGACCCGTCCGGCTCCCGTTGAAAGTATAGAAAAAAGCCGGACAAAAAGCGAGGGGGCGCGCAGCGCCCCCTCGCTTTTTGTATGAGCGTCAGGCCGTGAAGTGCTCACTCCAGTAGATCAGCCGCTGGCAGTTGGGGCAAGAGAGTATCTGCGTCCCTTTTTGCAGCTCGATATAGCCCTGGGGCGGAATGGCGATGTTGCAGCCGGAGCAGACCCCGCCCTTGACGGAAACAATAACCGGGTGGGGTAGGCGTTGGCGGATGAATTCGTAGCGGGACAGCACAGGCAGGGGAATTTCCTTGCCGGTTTCGTCGCGTTTGGCGTCGAGAACTTTCAACGTTTTTTCCGCTTCGCTCAAACGGGACTCAAGGGTCTCTTCCTTGGCTTGCAGCGCGGCCTGCATCAAACCGTGGCGTTCGTCCACCTCGGACATGGAGGTTCTCTGGCGTTCCAGTTCTTCCGCCAGGGTCATCTTTTCTTCTTCGCGCGACCGGTTGGATTTTTCCAAAGAATCCATTTCACGCATCATGGCGTGGTACTCTTTGGCGTTGCCCACCTGCATCAGTTTGTTCTTGCTCTTCTTGATCTTGCCGACATCGCTGTCGATGTCGAAATCCAGACGTTTCGCCTGTTCCTTCAAGTGCGCCATCTTGTCGTTAAGGCGGGTTTGCTGGGTTTCCAATTCGGCAAACTGCGCGCGCAGTTCTTCAACTTCTTTTGGGGCTCTTTCCACTTCCTGGCGGAGAACGAAAATTTCGTCGTCCACTTTCTGCAACGCCACCAATTGTTCAATCTGCTTCAGATACAAGCTCACAATATCCTCCTGAAAAGCGGCTCAAAGGCCGGAACAAACGCCAGGGCGCGAGTCGCACCGTCCCTCATGGACGAGAGGATCGGCAGCCGGAAAAAAGGTGATGGTGAGAGTGGGCAGAGCCCGCCGCAACAGTGCGGCGAAGCGCTGCATCATGATTTCCTCCAGTGCGAAGTGGCCGATGTCAAGCACCCGGATGCGGGCTTCAAGGGCCGTGTGGTATTTGACATCGCCCGTGATATAGACGCTGACCCGCGCCTTTTCGGCGGCGTTCACCATTGACGCGCCGGAACCCGGACAATAAGCGACGGAAACGACGGTTTCCGGTTTCGGGCCGGCGGCGGACCAGGAAAGTTTGCCTGTAAGCGAGGCAAGGCGGTCGACAAAAACGGCATAGGGCACAGGTTCGGGCAAAAAACCCGCAATGCCGAATCCATACGGCAACGGCGCATCCGTTCTTTCGCGCAGCACTTCAAGGGCGGCGCGGTCCCGCAGATCCAGCGCGTCAGCCAGCCAGCCGGCCGGTCCGCACAAATTGGCGTCCAGCGAGGTGTGGGCGCTGTACAGCGCCACATCGCGGGTGAACAACAGACTGAGAACGCTGTGATATTCATCCAGCATGTCCGCGAAGCGCGGTTGCATGGTCAGAGGGTGGTGGGAAAGAATCATGTCCGCCCCGGCCGCGAGGGCGTTTCGCACCGCGTCCGGAGCGGGGTCGAGCAGCACGGCCAGATGCGTTGCGTCGTCCCGGCGGGATGCGACCTGCATACCCGACTTGTCCCAAGGAGCGGCCGCGTGCAAAGGGGCGATACTTTCAATGCAGCCAATGATTTCAAATAGTTTCATGCGGATACCCCCTGAAAAGCAAGATGCTCCTACTGCCTGTGCGGTAGAAGCATCCGGTTGCTTTGCTGAATAGGCCGGGCGCGGACCCGGTGTATGTGAGCATCCAAAGGGCGACTCCTGACAAAAATCCATTAACCGACCAAGTCAATGAAACACGTATGCAGAATAGTCAAGCGTTTTTTACAGTATTGATCATTGCCGCAAGTTTGACTATCGTTTCCGTGCCGAATAGGCATGAACAGACAACCTACAGGATGCGCCATGAACATGATTTTCCCCAAAGTGCTCAAGGTTCGGCAGCATTTTTCGCGGCCCACGGTAGAGGATGTCGCGGGGGCGGTCGCGGTTGAAATGCGCGTTCTTTTGGATCAGGCCGGCATCGGCGGCGGCAAGACCGTGGGCATTACCGTGGGCAGTCGGGGGATACGGAACATTGTGGCCATTCTGGCCTCGGCCGCCCGAACCGTGAGAGAAGCAGGGGCCACGCCCGTATTTCTGGCGGCCATGGGCAGTCACGGCGGCGGTGTCAAGGAAGGTCAGGCTGAATTGCTGGCCAGCTTTGGCATCACCGAAGAAAACGTGGGCGCGAAAGTGATCACCTGTTCGGAAGGACGCGAAATCGGCGTGACTTCCGGCGGCCTGCACGCCCACATGCTCGATTCGGCATTTGCGGTTGACGCCATTGTTCCTCTTAACAGGGTTAAAACCCATACCTCATTCAAAGGCGAGATCGAAAGCGGCATGGTCAAAAAACTGGTTGTGGGGCTGGGCGGCCCTTCCGGCGCCCGGCAGTTTCACAGCCAGGGCAAGGCCACGGACTTGCCGGTGCTTTTGCAGGATGTGGGCAGGCTGATTTTAGAAAAAATGCCGGTTATCGGCGGCATTGCCGTGGTGGAAAACGCCTACGAGGAAACGGCCATGGTCAAGGCCGTTCCCGCGCGCAACCTGCTGGAAGAAGAAGCCCGCATTCTGGCCTATTCCAAGACCCTGATGCCCTCCTTGCCCGTGACCCAACTGCATGCCCTGATTGTCGAGGAAATGGGCAAAAACTACAGCGGCACCGGCATGGATACGAATATCATCGGCCGTCTGTGCATTCAGGGCGAGCCCGAACCCGTTGACCCGCACATGCGCTATCTCGCGGTTATGGATCTGTCGGAAGAGTCGCACGGCAACGCCGTCGGCATCGGCCTTGCGGACTTCACCACACGAAAACTGGTGGAAAAAATCGATAGAAAACCGACCTATGTGAATAGTCTGACCGCGACTTTTCCCATCAGGGCAAAAATTCCCATCTATTTTGATACGGAAAAGGAAGTTCTGGAAAGCATCCTGCGTTGCCTGTCCGGCAGCGTGGCTCCGGAAAAAGCGCGATTGATCATTATTCCCAATACGCTCTTTCTGGAAGAATGTTACATTTCCGAAGCCCTGCTCGGCGAAGTGCAAGCCAAAAAGGGCATGGAAATCGAGGGCAATCCTGTGCCCATCACCTTTGCCGGGGACGGACGTATCCAGCCCAGGCTGCTCAAAGCGCACTGAGACAAAACCCCGGCCGAGCCGGGGTTTTTATCTGCGACGGAAGTATTCCACGCCAAGCACAGCCGCAGCGGCAAAAAGGCAGGCGGAGGACACCACGAAGGAAAAAGAAAAACCGGCACCGCCTTTTCCCGTTACCCCGGCCACAAAGGGGCCGATGATCTGCCCTACGCCGTACACCACGGTCATGGTGGCGATGGTGTGCGCGCTCGGTTTGCCGCTCAGAAAGACGCCGTGCTGCAATGAAAGCACGGTAATGCCCATGAAGGTGCCGCCAAGCAGCAGCCCGCCGCCGACCGCCGCAATAGCGGATGTCGAAAGAGCCGGCAGCAGCACCCCGGTCCCCTGCAGCAGAAAGGCAATAATAAGCATGGGCAGCCTGCCTGTCCGGGCGGCGAGCAGAGGCCACAGCGGAGCTGTGAGCGCAGCGGCGGCCCCCGTGATGATCCAGGCGGCATCGGCCAGAAGGCCTGATCCTGTTGAACTGCGTACCAGGGCCACCAAAAAGGTCGTGCCGATGATGTACCCGAAGCCTTCCAGAAAGTATGCCGTCACCAGACGAACGTACGCTCCCTTGGGGGATGTTTGTACGGCCAGCTGCGCGGCGGCGGATTTTTCTCGCTCAGGCGAGGGCGTTCGCCCGGGGTGCAGACGGTAGACTGAAAAAAGCGCCGGCGGCACGCAGACAAGCCCCATGGCGATCCATGCGCCGCCGGGGCCGAGAGCCGCGGCGAAAAAGGACGCTCCGATTCCACCGAGGGTGATGCCCGTGCCCACGCCGCTGTAGAGAAAACCAGCCAGTTCCGGACGCCGCAAGACGGCCAGAGCATCCAGCACTATGGCCGAGGCGAGAACGAAAATGCCGCCGCTGGCCAGGCCTGAAAGAAAACGAACGGCATACCAGGCTGTTTCACTTTGGACCAGGCCCATGCCCGCCGTGGTTGCCACACTGAGGAACAGCGAGACGGCAAAAAGCCAATAGCGCCGCATGCCGGGCCTGGCTCCTCTGACAAGCAGCGCGCCGGCAAGGTATCCCGCGTAGTTCCAGGCCGCCATGACTCCGGCCACGGCTTCGTCAAAGCCGTAAACCTGCATCATGCCCGGCAGGAGCGAGGTGTAGACAAAACGGCCTACACCCATGGCGATGATCAGCGCGCAAAATCCGGCCGCCAGGGACAGCGGTCCTGTTTTGTCCGCAGGCGTGGTGAGAAAAGAGTGCTTCATAGAGTTCGGCTCGGGTTGTTTTTGCGGGTGCGCTCAGCGACGCCAGAATTCTGGAACGCACAGAATGAAAAGAGTGAACAGTTCGAGCCGTCCCAACAGCATGTCGACGGACAGCACCCATTTGGCGGTATATGGAAGATGGGCGAAATTTTCCATGGGTCCCACTGTGCCCAGACCAGGGCCCGTGTTGGCAAGGCAGGTCAGGGCGGCGGTGCAGGCGGTGACCGCATCCAGCCCCAGTGCCGCCAGAACCAGGGACGACAACAGCCAGAGCAGCAGAAACAGCGCGACAAAGCTGAAACAGCCGATGATGACCGTTCCCGGCACGGTACGTCTGTTCAGCTTTACATGATGAACGGCATGCGGGTGAACCAGTGAAAAGACCTCATGATACAATTGTTTGCCGAGAAGGAGGATCCGCATGCATTTGACTCCGCCGCTGGTGGAGCCGGCGCAGCCGCCCGCGAACATGAGCAGCAGGAGGATAAGTTGCGAGAGAGGAGCCCACGTTTCGAAATCCGCGTTGACAAAACCCGTGGTGGTGACGATGGATACCACCTGAAACGCCGCCGTGCGCAGTGCGTTTTCAATGCCGGTTTCGTGTCCCAGCCTCTGCAAGAATACGATCAGGACGGCCAGTCCCACAAAAGCGGCATAAAAGCAGAATTCTCCGTCCCGTTTATAGACTGCGCATTCGCCACGCAACAGCTTGAAGTGCAAAACAAAATTTGCGCCGGCCAGGAACATGAAGACGATGCAGACCCACTGGCTGTACGCCCCATACGCGCCCAGCGATGCGTTGCGGGTGGAAAAGCCGCCGGTGGCGACGGAGGCGAAGGTGTGGCAGATCGCCTCGAAGAGAGTCATTTCGCCGGGCAGCAGGCAGAGGATCTGCAACAGGGTCAAAAGCAGGTACACCTCCCATAATATGGCGGCGGTATCTTTCAGGCGCGGCGTCAGTTTGTCCGGTGAGGGACCGGGCACTTCCGCCTTGTACAACTGCATGCCGCCCATGCCCAGATAAGGCAGAATGGCGAGCGACAGCACGATGATGCCCATGCCGCCCAGCCAGTGGGTCGTGGCCCGCCAGAGCAGCAGACCCGGCGCGACGGCTTCGACGTCGCTCAGGACCGACGAGCCTGTTGTGGTGAAGCCGGAGACGGATTCAAAGACAGCGTCGGTTATATCCAGAATACCCGCGAACGCATAAGGCAGCGCGCCGAAAAAACAGGCAATGATCCAGGCGAAAGCCACAGTGGCCATCCCTTCGCGATGGGTGAGCGGAGCATCGCGCGAGAGACTGCCGCGAAAGGTCCAAAGCAAAATTCCGCCGCTGCAGAGAGTGACGGCGATTGAGGCGGCAAGCGGCCACAGACCACTGTCTTTGTACCAGAGCGACGCTACAGCGGGCAGCAGCATGCTCATGCCCAAGGCGCAGAGCAGGCCGCCGATGATATACAGAATGGTGCGGACGCGCATGGCAAATACTCTTCAGGCTTGCGTCGCGCCGGTCAACATGCCTTCGACCCAAGCCACGTGAGCCCGGTCGCAGATGACCAGCACCCGGTCGTGGGGCAGAGGAATCGTGTCGCCTTTTGGAATAATGACTTCATCGCCGCGCAGAATTGCCAGAAGGTTGGCGCTTGCGGGAAAGGAGAGGTCGCGCAGGGGCTTTCCCGCCAGGCGGGATCCCTGCTGGACGACGGCTTCCAGCATCTCCACTTGCTCATCCTGCGTGGACAGTGTGGACAAAACCATGCCTCGCCGGATAAAACGTATGATGCTGTTGGTGGCGGCCAGGCGCGGGTTGACGGAAAGCTCAATGCCGATGGCCCGCACGATGGGCAGATATCCGCCCTTGTTCATTCTGGTGATGCTTTTCCGGGCGCCCAACGCTTTGGCCAGCAGACATATGAGCACATTTGTCTCTTCATCGCCGGTCAGCGCCACGACCATGTCCATGCTGCCGGCGTTTTCTTCGCGCATGAAGTCACGGTCAGTGGCGTCGCCGTGCAGCACGGTGACGTACTGCAGTTTGTCCGCCAAAAATCCGCAACGGACGGCATTTTTCTCCATCAGTTTGATCTGGCAGCCCGACTCTTCCAGACGCAAGGCCAGCTTCAGGCCCAGATTGCCGCCACCCGCGATAAGAACGCGCCGCGCCGGAGCGGTGGTGGCGTTCGTGATGCGAAATACGGTGTCCAGACTCTCTTCACGGCAGACGAAATACACCACGTCCCCAGTATGGATGCAGTCCTGCCCGCCGGGCAGCACCAAACGCTCGCCGCGCAAAATTCCCGCCACCCGCAAGCCGTGGTCTTGAGCGATGGATGGAAATTGGGTCAAGGGTTTTTCCGGAAGCGGACCATCCTGGACCTGAACGGCGACTACCTTGATCCGGCCGCTTCCGAACTCGGCGAAATCCACGGCGCGCGGCAATCGCAGCATACGCTCGATGGAAGCGACGACTTCTACATCCGGGTTGATCAGCGCACTGATATTCAGGCAGTCAGGGGCGAGCAGTCCTTCGACATGGGCATATTCCTCATCGCGCACGCGGGCGAGCTTGAGCGCTTCGGGGTTGAGCCGGTTGGCGATGAGGCAGGCCAGCAGGTTGACTTCATCGGAATCGGTGACCGCCAGCACGATGCCCGCACTGTCGATTCCCGCCTGAGCCAGTGTAGCGGGGTTGGCTCCGGAACCCTGCAACACCTGGACGTCAAGCGCGTTGTGCACGAAGGCGAGTTTGTCGGCGCTCAGGTCGACCACCACAACCTGACGGCTTTCGGTAGACAGACGCTGCGCGATGCGAAAACCCACCTCACCGGCGCCGATCACGATGACCCGCTGTTGCGGCGCACGATGGGCGCGATAAAGAGAAAATATGGACATGGCGCTCAACGCAAAAAGCTTTCCAGCGGCGTGTACTCGATATTTTGCGCGTCGGCCACGCCCAGGCAGGTGCATTTGCCGCACGCGATGTTCATCCCTTTGGCCAGCGCCGGGTTTTCACGGCAGGCCGCTTTCCAGCCGAGGTCGGCCAGCTTAAGGGCATAAGGCAGGGTGACGTTGGTCAGGGCGAAGGTAGAGGTGCGCGGCACCGCTCCGGGCATGTTGGGCACGGCATAGTGAATGACACCGTGTTTGGTGAAAACAGGGTCTTTGTGGCTGGTGAGCCGGTCCATTGTTTCGACGCAGCCGCCCTGGTCAATGGCCACGTCGACGATAACGCTGCCGGGGCGCATGGTCTTGACCATTTCTTCGCTGATCAGGACAGGGGTTTTGGCGCCGGGAATGAGCACGGCTCCGACGAGCAGGTCGGCGGTTTTTACAGCCTGGCTGATGGTGTGGGCGTTGGCCGCGCAGGTGACGACCCGGCCGCCGAATATGTCGTCAAGATAGCGCAGACGATCCATTTTGATGTCGAACAAGGTGACGCGCGCGCCCATGCCCACGGCGA
>JAVBRE010000061.1:0-3905 GCA_031548325.1 Desulfovibrionaceae bacterium | reverse complement strand
AGGCACGCAATGCGGTCCCGTGGCCGGGCATGAGTCGGCCCTGCCGGGAGGGTGATGCGTCTTTGACCTTGAGCGCTATCCTTCCTCGAGCAATCGAGTGGGTTCCGGGAAAGGCCGTTAGTGGTTAGGCGGAAGAGCGGTGTGCACCCCACAATGCGGCTTGCGCGGCTGGAGGGCGGCGGCGCGGAGTTCTTGGGAAAAGACCGTTCTTTCGACTGCCCTGCCATGCTGGACCATGCCCCCGGGTTGGGCTATACAATCCGCTACAAGGCCGCCCGGCCTTACGCCCACCCTCTTGCCGCCGGAGATAAACGATGCCTGATAAAACCCGTTGCGCCTGGGCCGTGAAAACGGAGATTGAACGCGAATACCATGATACGGAATGGGGCGTCCCCCGGTACGACGACATGGGGCAATTTGAATTCCTCGTGCTGGAATCGGCCCAGGCCGGGCTTTCCTGGCTGACCATCCTGCGAAAGCGCGAAGGCTACCGCAAGGCCTTTGCGGGGTTTGATCCCGGGAAAATCGCCGCGTTCACGGAAAAGGACGTGGAGCGCCTCATGGGAGACGCGGGTATTGTGCGCAACAGGAAAAAAATCGAAAGCACCATCACCAACGCCCGCCTGTTCCTGGATCTGGCCGGAAAGCACGGCGGCTTTTCCCGCTATATCTGGAACTTTGTTGACGGAAAACCCGTTGTGAACCACTGGAAAGCCATAACCGACGTGCCTCCCACCAGCGCGGTCTCCGACGCCATGGCCAAGGAATTCAAACGGCTGGGCTTCAAGTTCCTGGGCTCAACGTTGCTCTACGCCTATATGCAGGCCACCGGCATGGTCAACGACCACCTCGTGACCTGCTTCCGGCACGAGGCATGCCTCGCCGCCCCGAAACGCTGACGCGCTCCTGACATCCGATGCGGCGGGTTCGAGTTCCCCACAAAAGAAATACAATCGCCCCGCTGGACATGTGAGCCATTTGGCACTATATTAAGTGCAAAATGGCAGGTTAACTATATGTCACACGAAAGTATGCAAATCGAGGCCCTTTCTCCGGCCGCGTTTCTGGGCGGAGAGGATATTCTTTCAGATCCTCCGGACACCCCCCTGGACTGGATCGAATTGGTGCGCAACGGGCTGCCGGGCGCCGCGCTTCAGGAAGTATTGCGGCGCACGCGGATTTCCCAGAGCACGTTGGCCGAGGCTCTGTCCATTCCTCCCCGGACACTGGCCAGGAGCAAACGGGAAGGAGCGTTTTCCCCCGAGGTCTCCGCCAAGCTTGTCCGCTTCGCCCGCATCGCGGCCCGCGCGGAGGAAGTGTTGGGCGATCCGGAATCCGCCCAGGACTGGCTACGCGCGTCCAACCGTTCGCTTGGCGGCTGGCGCCCGCTCTTTCTGCTTGATACGGATATCGGGGCTGAAGTGGTCCTGGACGCACTCGGCCGCATTGAGCATGGCGTGTTCGCGTGACACCGGCTGTCGTCGCGCTCGCCCATGACCTGACGGTCTGGCGGCTGGCCGCGGAAAAGCACGTTTCCGAAGCCTTTTCCGGCGAAGGCGCACGGCTTTACGGCGGCCGCTGGAACAGAAAAGGCGCGGCCGTGGTCTACACCGCCGCCACCCGCTCCCTGGCCATCCTGGAAATGCTCGTGCAGGCCTCCCCTCTCCCGAAATATATGGCCATACCGGCCACCTTGCCCGCGGGCTTACCCCTGGCTACGTTTGACGAAAACGCCCTGCCGCCGGACTGGCGCGACATGCCCCCGCCGGAGTCTTTGCGGATTTTGGGCGGGACCTGGATTTCCGCCGGCGAGACGTGTGCGTTACGGGTCCCCAGTGCGGTCGTGCCTGCGGAATGCAATATTCTTTTAAACCCGGCGCACCCGGATTTTGGTAAAATACGTATTGCTGCGCCGGAGCGGTTGTCCATGGACAGGCGGTTGCTTTAACCTGCTGGCATGGGGCAAGCCACAATCGGCCGGGCAAAAGCGCGTCTGTTTATCCAGTCTTTCGGTGGCTTAACAGTAACAGGAGGCAAAAAATGTATTTCAAAAAACAAGGACCATCAAACACGGCGGCCACGGTTGAAGCCGCGTTGCGGGTGGCGCGGGAAAGAGGAATTCGGCATATCGTTGTGGCATCAAGCACCGGCGAGACGGCCAAGGCTTTCATCGGCGTCAGGGACATCTCCGTGGCCTGCGTCGCCCATGCCTACGGCACCAGAGAGGACGGCAAAAACGACATGCCGGATGCGGTCAAAAAAGAGCTTGTTGATAACGGCATCGCGGTTGTTTTTGCCAGCCATGTCCTGAGCGGCGTTGAACGCGGCATCAGCACCCAGTCCGGTGGAATGTACCCGGCCGAGATTATGTCGGGAACGTTGCGCATGCTCGGCGAAGGCATCAAAGTGTGCGTCGAGATCGCGATAATGGCCCTGGACGCCGGGGCGATCCCGCACGGCGAGAATGTCATTGCGGTCGCCGGCACCGGCAAGGGCGCGGATACCGCGGCTATCCTGACTCCTGCCCACGCAGCCAAGATATTCAAGACAAAAATTCACGAAATCATCTGCAAGCCCTACTTGTAAGAAGGAAGATTTCACCGCGGACACATTTTCAACTGTGCAAAACGCACAGGGTGTGGTCGCCCGTTTCAACTGTCTCTTTTAGTTTGCAGTTCAGTGCCAAGCGACTGCCCTGCCATCTTCGCCTTTGCATACATTGCAGCGAGTATACGTTACTTTTTCTCGGGTGCACTCTCAGCCCACCTGTTTATTGCTTCTATGCGGCTGCCCACACCCAGCTTGATGTAAATACGGCTCAAGCTGTTAGCCACGCTTCCCTGCGTTATGCCGAGCTTCGCCCCGATATCCTTGTTGTTGGCGCCCTGGCGGACAAGCTCCATGATGTCCGTTTCGCGGAGGGTCAGGTTGGTTGCGTGTTTTCTGCCGAGCTTTGCATACTGCTTCGTCAAACGGCCCAGTTGGACGAGATCCCGCCTCTCCGGGTGCAGGTTTCCCAGCCGCTGCAGAAGGGGAAGAAGGTGGTTTCCGTACTCGGCGATGCTGGTCAGTATACCGTCCGGCCGCGCCAGGTCGAGCGCCTGCATAAGGAACGTCTCGCTCGGCGACGTGTTGCGTTGCTGCATGCCCGCCAAGGCCACGGCTTTGAACAGAAGAAGGTGCAGCCTGCCGAAAAGGTTCCCCAGTTCGGTGAACCGGGGTTCAGCCTCTTCCGCGAAAGCCAGCAGGCGGGGCCAGTTGCCCAGAGTCATCAACGCCTTGCCCCTTACAATGAGCGAGAAGCCGTGAGCCTGGTTGTTCCGGACTGTCAGCGGCTCACGCTGCAGGAGCCATGAGGGGATGTGCTCGATGTCGTTGCATACTGAGGCGATATACCCGAGACAAACATCCAGGTTGTGCAAGAGAAGGGGATGCTCGCGCTGCTCGACCGGCTTCTTGAGCGTGGTCAGCCAGTTGTAAATATTGTCGGCGTTGCCGTTTGCCAGCTGGCAACGCGCCCGGGTGAAGTTTTCGGCGACGATTTCCGTGTACTGCCCGGTTTCTATCGCCTTGTACTTGGCAATTTCGAGCAGTTCCGGCGCTTTGTGGAATCTGCCGGTTTCCAGGGCCCGCTCGGCGGCAAGCAGTTCGGGCGCCCCGGCGTTGGCGCCGCCCGACACCGTCCGGAAATGCGCGAGTTTTTCCGCCGCGCGCTGTTCAAGGCGTTCATACGCGCCCGGCGTCTTGAGGTACAAAAAGGCCGAATGCGGGCAATTGTAAGTCCAGAACATGTTTTTGTTCACAAGGCTGGACCGGCCCCGAAGCAGGGTGTCGGCGTTTTCATAGCATCTGAATATCGCCTCGGTATCATTGAAGCTCAGAACGGCGCGCACAAGTTCGCTTTC
>JAVBRE010000064.1:0-9043 GCA_031548325.1 Desulfovibrionaceae bacterium | reverse complement strand
CCCTGCGCCTTTCGGGCTGCCTGGACCACGAACGCCAGTTGGAATACGCGTTCAGCCACGGCAAATCCGGCGGCATGCCGGACAGGGTGCGCGTCACGCTCCTGCCCTCATCCCGCCGCCCGCCGGAAAAACCCGCCCGGGATCGCGATTGGGTGGAAGAAAGCACGGACTGGCTCGGAGCCTTGGTCACGCGGGAACGGCGCGGCCGGCTGCGCGAACTGCTCGACAGGCAGGGCGGCAAGCTGGAACTTTTTTGCGGCTGCGACCAGGTGGGCACGCTCAAAATTCTGACGGACGCGAAAGGGCGGGTGGTCAAAGAAATCACGTATGACAGCTTCGGCGTCATCCTTCACGACACGCTGCCGGACCTGTTCATGCCCATCGGCTTTGCCGGGGGGCTGGCGGATTTCGACACGGGCCTTGTCCGCTTCGGGTATCGGGATTATGATCCCGGCGCAGGCCGCTTCACTTACCCGTTGGTGTACAGATAGCGTTTGATTTTCTGGGTCGGGGTTTTTTCAAAAGGTTCCGGCTGCCGGACCGTTTTATGGATGCGGATGAAACTGGAAACCCTGCCGTTGACTTCCTGACGGATCTGTTCCAGCAGTTCCGCGACCTTTTCCGCAAGGGCTTCGTCGGAAAGGCCGGCAAAGTCTTCATTCAGCATGATCTGGTCCAGATGCACGCGCGCCACAAGGCGGCCTTCCTGCTGGTAGACCAGGGCTTCGGCCACATACTTGGACTGGCAGAAAATGGTTTCGATTTCCTCGGGGTAGATGTTTTCCCCGCTGGGGCCGAGAATAAGATTTTTCAGCCGGCCCTTGATGTAGACGTAGCCGTTGCGGTCAATTTTGCCCAGATCCCCGGTGCGCAGCCAGCCGTCTTCGGTCAGCACTTCTGCGGTGATCTGCGGAGATTTGTAATATTCGCGCATGACGTTGGGGCCCTTGACCAGGATTTCGCCCTCGCCTTTCTCGTCGGGTTTGTCGATGCGCATCGAAAGCCCCTTCATGAGGTAGCCGGAAGAGGTAAAACGGGTCCGCTCGACGCTGGATCCGGAACAGAGCGGCGCGGATTCCGTCAGTCCGTAACCCACGGCGTAAGGAAACTCGGCGTCGCGCAATAACTGTTCCACATCCGGGGCGAGCGGCGCGCCGCCCAGCGGCATGATGCGCAACGCCCCGCCGAAGCTGGCCAGCATTTTTTTGCCGGCCACCTTGTGCAATATCTTGCGGATGGCGGGAATACGGTAAAAAAAGCGCCGGGTTTTCGTGCCGGTCAGCCGGGGCAGGATGGCGGTCCGGAATATTTTTTCAATGACCAGGGGCACGGACAACAGCGCCGTGGGCCGCACGGTCTCCATGGCGGGCAGCAAAGCCCGGGCCGTGGGGGGCTTGTCCATATAGAAGATGTGCGCGCCGTTCAGAATGGGCAGAACCAGACCCAGCGTGCATTCATAGGTGTGCGGCAGGGGCAGGATGGAAAGCAGCCGGTCGCCGGGGCCGACATGGAGGTATTCTTTCACCCCTTCGGCGTCGAAGACGATGTTCTTGTGGGTCAGCACCACGCCCTTGGAGTATCCCGTGGTGCCCGAGGTATAGATGATGGCCGCCACGTCGTCCTCGCCCGGCTCGTGGGGAACCATCTGGGCAAGGCGCAGCACGCGTTCCTTGATTTTGCGGAACTCGCGCAGGCCCATGCTTTTGATCTCTTTGATTCTGTCGCGGGTGATGCCCTGTTCCAGGGGCTGGAAGGTTTCCAGGTTGATGAACAGCGGCATGGGGTCAAAGCGAGCGTCTTCGACCTTGTTGAACAGCTTTTCGGAGACAAAGACGGCTTTGGCGTCGGAATGACGGATGATGTACTGGATCGCTTCGGGATGAAAATCGGTCAATACCGGCACGGCCACGGCGCCCATGCTGGTCACCGCGAAATAGGCGATGCCCCAGTGGGGGCAGTTTTCCGAGAGAATGACCACGGAGTCGCCAAAAACGATGCCCTGTTCGCCAAGCCACAAGGACAGTGCCTTGGCCGATTCGTACAGTTCAAGATAGGTGACCGGCTCGCCGCCGACCCAGGACAGAGCCGGAGCATACGGATGCGCGGCTGCGCTCTGCTCAAGGACGTAGCGCAGGGTCAGGGCGGGCAATGCGTTGGACATGATTTCTCCACACGGAAATATTTTGCGGGAATGTACGGAAACTATGCCCGCGCGGCAAGAATAAAAAACGTCCGCCGTTCCATAAGAACGGCGGACACCCGTTTGAATGCGTTCGACTTACACGTAGCCGTAAGCTTTGGCGATGAAATAGCCGAAAATGCAGGAGGTAATGACCCCGATGAGCCCCGGCAGGATGAAACTGTGGTTGATGACGTACTTGCCGATCTTGGTAGTTCCGGAGCGGTCGAAGCTGATGGCCGCGAGGTCGCTGGGGTAGGTCGGCAGGATGTAATAGCCGTAGCAGGCGGGCGCAAAGGCCACGATATACCCGGGGGGCACGCCGATCTGCAGCGCCACGGGCACCAGGGCGGCCAGGGCGGCGGCCTGCGAGTTGACGAACTTGGACACGATCAGCAGCATGACGGCGTAGGTCCAGGGGTGGTTTCTCACCACTTCGCCCAGGGTCTTTTTCAGAGCGGGCACCTGGGCCACAAAGATGGTGTCGGCCATCCAGGCGATGCCGTACACGGCCACCAACGCGATCATGCCGGAACGGAACACTTCGTTCTTGGAAATCTTGGGCACGTCGACCTTGGTGAAAAGCATGATCAGCGCGCCGGCGAAGAGCATGAACATCTGGATGGTCAGAACCATGGACATGGGCTTGCCTTTCACCAGCGGCCGCAGTTCGGGCACGGCGCCCATGATGCCCACCACAACGATGGTGCCCAGGAATATCCACATGGCGTACCAGTAGTTTTTGGGCAGAACCTTGTTCAGCAGGGTCACGGAATCGCCGTACACATACTGCTTGTTTTCAGGCACGGCAATAAAAGACTGAAATTCTTCGTCCTTGTCCAGATCCTTGCCCCGGAACCAGCTGAAAATGCCGATGCCCAGCACCCCGCAGAAGGTAGAAGGGATGGTGACTTTCAAAAGGTCGATGTAACTGAGGGACAGGCCGTCAAATTTGTAACTGGCCAGCATGGCCACTACGGAAGTCACGGCCACGGATACGGGGCGGGCGATAATGCCCATTTGCGCGCCCACGGACCCGGCGGCCATGGGGCGTTCGGGCCGGATGTTGTTTTTGATGGCTACGTCATAAATGATGGGCAAAATGGTGTACACCACATGGCCCGTGCCGCAGATCATGGTCAGCGTGCAGGTCACGAAGGGGGCGAGAATGGATACGTAGCGCGGATTTTTGCGCAGGATGCGTTCCGCGATCTGAAGCATGACGTCCAGGCCGCCGGATGCCTGCAAGGTGGCGGAAGCCGCCACCACCGCCAGGATGATAAGCATGACGTCCACGGGGGGCGCGCCGGGGGGCAGTTTAAAGACAAAGGCCAGAATGACGAGGCCGACCCCGCCCAAAAGGCCTAGGGCAATGCCGCCTTTACGTGCGCCGTAAAAAAGGCAGGCAAGAACAATAAGGATTTGCAGGCCGAATGTAAAATCCATCTGGAATCCTCCAAGCTTCGGGTCCGTGACGCGGATGCGCGGCGTCGAAAAATTCGTCCATAGACTTAGTGCAACATTGCACAAGTAGTTTTGCGGCAAAACAGCCGCAACCTATCATAAAAAAGCCGAAACGGGCAAGAAAAGCCCACGAACAGCAGTATTATAAAACGTTTACCGGGCGTGTATTGTGTATTTTGCGTGCGGGTCTCTTCGGCAAGCGGGGTTCCTTTCCGTCCGCAGGGCAAGGGACCGTCGCTGTCGGCAAAAAAATTTGCCGGAGGAAGGATCAAAGCTTAAAAAATCATATAATATAAAATAGATATGTACTTATCGATGGATTTCGGCAAAGCTGTGCAACAGAGCGGGTCCGGTAAAAAACAGAGTTTTTCACCGGCCCCGCTTTTGTTCAAAAGGCGGGGGCGCTATTCATATGCCCCCGCAGCAGCGCTAGAGCAATTTCACTTTGAAATTGCTCGGCAGACGCGAAGCGGATGCCCGCGAAGCGTGTCGTTTATATTGGTAATCTCGCATCATTATATGCAGATACCGGCGCCTTTTTTGAAACGGTTTTTCTACAATTTGAAAGGTAAAATGCTCTATTTGCCGTTCAGCACGGCCAGGGTGGACTGGGCGATGGCCAATTCCTCGTTGGTGGGCACCACCAGCACGGGCACGCGTGACTCTTTCCGGCTGATGTTGCGCACGCCGGGCATGCGTTTGGCGTTCAGTTCCAGATCAAGGCTGATGCCCATGTGGTCCAGTTCTTTGCAGACTTCCGCGCGCATGGCGTCGTCGTTTTCGCCGATGCCCGCGGTGAAGATGACGGCATCCACCCGGCCCAGAATGGCGTAGTACGACCCCAGGTAGCTGCGTATGCGGTGGCAGAACACGTCGAAGGCCAGTTGGGCTTTTTTGTCGCCCTTGGCCCGGGCGGAGTGGATGTCGCGCATGTCGTTGACGCCGCACAGGCCTTTCAGGCCGCTCTGCTTGTTGAGCATGGCGTCGATTTCCTGAATGCCCATACCCTTGGTGTCGGCCAGAAAGGCGTGCAGGGCGGGGTCGATGTCGCCGCTGCGGGTGCCCATGACCAGACCGGCCAGCGGGGTCATGCCCATGCTGGTGTCCAGGCATTTGCCGTTTTTCACCGCGGCCATGGAACAGCCGTTGCCCAGGTGGCAGGTGACGCAGTTGAACTCGTCGATGTTTTTGCCCAGAAATTTGGCCGCTTCCTGCGAAACGTAGCGGTGCGAGGTGCCGTGAAAGCCGTAGCGGCGGATGCGCTTTTCTTCGTACAACTCGTAGGGAATGGCGTACATGAAAGATTTGGGCGGCATGGTGGAGTGAAACTCGGTGTCAAAAACGGCCACCGAAGGCGCATCGGGGAAAAGCACCTGGGCGACCTTGATGCCCTGCAAGTTCGCGGGGTTGTGCAGGGGGGCGAGAGAGGCAAGTTCCTGAATGGCGGTCTTTTCCGCTTCGCCCACGATGCAGGCTTTCTGAAAACGCTCGCCGCCCTGCACGGCGCGGTGTCCCACGGCGGTGATTTCGGACAGGTCCTTGATCACGCCTTTTTCTTTGTCGGTCAGCAGCTTGACCACGGCGTACATGCCGGCCGTATGGTCGGGGAAAGGCTGCTCAAAGGAATATTTCTTCTCGTCGTCTCCGGTAAGGACCTTGTGGGTCAACGAGCCCATTGCGTCGCCGATGCGTTCCACCAGGCCGGAACACAGCGCGACTCCGGCGGGCATATCCAGCAACTGGTATTTGAAGGATGAACTGCCGCAGTTGATGACCAGTACTTTCATGAAAAACTCCTTGCGTCATGGTATGTAATGCCGCCGCCGCGCGGCGTTGTGTATAAGCCGCCGCATCTTGCCTGAAAAAGGCGGGAAGGACAAGGACATTACGTCATGGGTTTAAACTGAAAGGAATGCTGACGATCAATTTGAAATCGCGCTCGTCCTGAAAGGCGTTTTTAAAATTCTGCCAGCTGTCCTGATCGGAACCGTTACGGTAGATCAGATAATGGGCCTTGACGGACACGCCTTTCAACAAACCGTCCGGCACTGTGTAGCCGAGGTCAAAAGCCAGGGCTTTTTCGTTCAGGCGGTCGGAAATGCCATAGGCCCGCCCGTCCCAGCCCTGGGCGACGCTGACGCCCGCCTCAAGTCCGGGCGCGCCGAAATCGTCAAATTTGCGCGCGATTTTAAAAAAAACAGCCTTTTCTTCGTCATGGTTCCAGTCGGAACGGCAGTCCCACCAGGGTTCCAGCGCGCCCTGGGCTCCGCCGTACCGCCCGATGAGACGATAGGCAAAATAGCCTTTCTGCGCCGCGTTGGACTGATGGGCCTGGGTATAGGTGAATTCCAGGCGGCAGGTCCACATGCCGAGCTCAAGGCGGGAAAAGAGAAAATGCTGCGTGGCGATGCCGTCGAAATTGTCGTCGGCTGATTCGGAGTCGTCGGAATCGCCCATGGCGTACAGTTGGTAGCCCAGAGTCAGGGGATTTCCCCAGGCGCTGGTCGCATATCGGGCCTTGAAGTGCGCGTTTTTCAGGTAGTTCTGCGATTCGCCGTAGGCCGCTTCCAGAGTGGTTCCTTTAAGCGGGCCAGCGCTGAAGGCATAGCGCGCGCCCAGAGACCAGAGCCAGGCCACATGCTTGTCGTCGTCCATGCGCAGGGCGTAGGTGTTTTTGTACCAGGGGGCCTTATACTCGTTGGCCCAGGCCGCCGCCGCGGAAAAACCGCCCGCGTCGAAGCCCGCTTCCGCCCCCTGCCAGGTGCCGGGGTAGAGCGACCAGTTGACGCCGAGAACGCCCGGCCCGGTGGGCTGAAAATATCCGGCCTTGGCCCAGGCGGATCCGACCCTGGCTTTCAGGTGCGCCTTGTAAAGCGAAGCCCCGTTGTCCACGTACTGGTCGCTCCAGTCGGCGTGCCAGGGGTCGCGCCAGGGGAAGAAGTTCATCTCGTGGAAGGGAATTTTGCTGTTCCACAGGTCGTAGGCCGTAAAAGCGCCAAGGTCCGCGCCCAGAACCCCGCCGATAAAGCCGGAAGTGAATTCCGCGCCGGCGTTGATGGTACCGTGGTCCAGGTTGTTGTGCCAGTTGTTGTCGGAAAGAGAGTAGCGCATGCGCTTGCGCTGAAAATAAAAAAGATTGCCGCTGACCTTGGCGTCGTCAAAAAAGGCCGTACCCGTGGAAAAGCTCTGCTTTTGCTCCTTTTCGGCATCATGCAGGGGCGGGGCCAGGTCTTCCGCCGCAAGGGCTGCAGAAAAGGGCAGCAGAACAAGCAGAAACGCCGCCCGAAAAACAAAGAAGGCTGTTCTTCGCATCCCGGCTTACTGCTTTTTCTTTGGGGCGGGTTCTTTCACGCCCCATTCACCTTCGGGCAGGCAGACAGGGTCGCCCGGCAGATATGCTGATCCGTTCCAGACGAAGGGAATGCTGCATTCGGGAATGCAGACCCATCTCTCGTCTTGCGCGAAACGGTCGGAGAATTGCCGGTCAACGGCGGTCAGGCCGAAAGGCGCCTTGCTTGCGTCGACGGTGAAAGCGGGGCGCATTTCGCATTCGCCGTAATAATAGCGCCGGTCCGTCCTGGGATAAGTCCAGACCACCTTGTCGCGCCGCAGTTCCGGCTGTTTGAAAAAAGCCTTCTCCTCGGGCAGGGCGGGGGTGACAAAGAAGATTTTTCCGGCCCGGATGAGGGTAATGCGCGCCTCGTCACCCTGCTCGTCGTTGTAGTAGCGCCGCCGCGAGGGATCGGCCTGCCGTTCGGTCAGGCCCCAGTGAGAGCTGTCAGCTCCTTGCGTCATGGTGAAGGCATCGACCTTGCCCGGCAGTTTTTCCTTTGAACCGCGGCTGGCGTTCAGCGGGTTTTCGAAAGAGAAGGTGATGGCGGGCCCCCCTTCCAGGCCTGTAGCCGCGTATGCGGGGGCGGAGTCGTAGCGGTCTGTTTTTCGGGGGGGCGCGGGCGGCGACAGCAAGGTCAGTTGCTTTGCGAAACGCGTGGTCAGCACAGGCTGTTTTTTGCCGCTGAGCAGTTCGGAGCGGTAATAATATCCGCCGTCTTCCTCGTCCCGGCCGGAACGGCTCTTGTCGCTTTTGGGCGGGGCGGTCATTTTTTTGTGCAGGCTGTCAAGCAGCACCAGCAGGCGCGCGTCGGGTTTCGCGGCCAGAACGGCCGCGCGCTGCATGAATTCCAGCACCGCTTTGTCGCCGTCAAGGGCGGCCTTTTCAAATTCATCCGCCTTGCCCACAAAGCGATACAGCGCGATCTGCCGGTCGTAACGCCAGGCGTCGTATTCCGCTTTCAGGCGCTGTCCGGTTTTTTCGTCGAACAGGGAATAAAAAGCCTTCCAGGCCGCGTCCACGGCCTCTTCGTTGGCCCGCAAGGCGGCGCTGCTTCCGGTCAGTTCTCCGGCATATTCCGCCACCGGGATCAGGGTTTCACCGGCAAAGGGCGATTTGGCCCGCCAGCCGTCGTCCTCGCGGCATTCCCCCGGCCCGCGCAGAAAGGTCTTGCTCTTGTCGCTCCAGGTGTAGGCAAAGCCCGTGCACTTGGGCTCGCACATGTAGCTGAACTGTTCGCCGTCAAAAAGCTGTTCCGCGTCCGCGCGAAAAGCGAAAATCCCGTTGCTGTTGGTCAGGCTGAGTTTGCTGACCATGGCGCAATCGGCGATGCGCTCTTTTTTGGGGCCGAGGTCCGGCTTTCTGTCTGTGGGCCGCAAGGGAAGATCTTCGCCCGGCCAGTAGGCGTCGATTGACGGCGCAATGATGGGGTGCAGGCTGAACGCGCCGCCGCTGACCCGCAGCACGAAGGCCAGATTGACGTCAGGGCCGTCGGCGCTTGCGACCTTCTGGCTGGTGAAGCGGATCAGTCCCCAGTATTCGGCGTTTGTCCGGCGACTTTCGGCGGGGGCGGGCTTTTTCCACGCCGCGTCGTGTTCGTTCAGGGTTTTGACAAGAACGCTGCTGTCGGGATTGCGGTCCGCGTGCAGGCAGACCGGCCGCAGCAACAGGAGGAATTTCGGGTCCGTAAAGGGGGTTTCGGTCACCAGGGTCATATACCGGGTGAGAAAAGCCCGCTTGGCCAGAAAATTTCCGCGATAGAGTTTGTGCTGTTCGTCGGCCAGGCGGGTGATGCTGTAGCCCTGGTCCTCTGTATGGGCTTTCAGCAGCGCCTTGGCCCAGTTCAGCGACGGGCCGGAGAACAGGGCCAGAAATTTTTCCCGCGCGGCTTCAAAGGCGCTTTCAGCGGCGGCGAATTCCGGATCCCTTTCCATCAGGCCGGCGCGGGTTTGGGCGATTTCCTTTTCTCCGGCCGCTTCTTTTTCGCTCAGGCCGGCGGCGGAAGCGGGCAGGGCGAAGCAGCAGCCTAGAACAAGAAAACAGAGCAGCGTGCCGAGATGACGAGCCAT
>JAVBRE010000049.1:0-3267 GCA_031548325.1 Desulfovibrionaceae bacterium | reverse complement strand
GGGCAGATAGCGGGTCAGCCGCAACTGGTCCGGCAGCAGGGGCGCCAGAGCCAGCGCCGCTCCGAGCAGAGGGCAAAGGCGCAAAAAGGCGTCGGCGGCGGGCAGCGATTGCGGCGTTGCGAACAGATGGCGTCCCGTATGGGAAAGCAGCATCAGGGCGAAACCCGGCGCCAGTATGGCGCAGACCGCGACGGGCGTGTACGCTTCCCGAGCGACGGGCAGAGCCGGAAGAAAGAACTGGACCAGCCCGGCCCCGGCGAGCAGTGCGGCCCACAGGCGCCATTCCTGTTTTTCGCGGGAAAAACGTAACAGTTGCATGATCAGCGCCGCGGCCAGCGCGCCGGGCAACAGCAAATCCAGCGGAAGAAGAGGAACGGTTTCCGCGGCCGGAAGAAGCGCCGGCTTGAACCATAAACCCGGCAACCCGTCAAGCCGCGCATACACGACGTGCGGAGTCTGGGAGCCGCCGGGCAAAGGAAAGACCACATGCCCGGCGGAATCTTCAGCCTGCCAGTATGCCACGGGAGATGAAGCGTCGAGACGTTGCGGCGTGAACAGGCGGGTCACGCCCGGCAGGTTGGTCCCCAGGTCAAGATGCAATCCCCCGGCAAGACCCGGCCCGGAGCTTTCGGGCGTCTCTTTGGACGGGCCCAGGGTAAAGCGCAGCCATATCGCGCCGTTGAAATTGCCCGGCACATCAGGAAAAGATCGGAAAAAAGGTTGAAAAGGGCGGTATACGGATGCGGGCGATGCGGCTTCCTGCACGGACAGCGTGCCGCCCGGATCGGCAAGATACTCGGCGAGCATCGAGGGGGCTGCCGCTTTGGCCGGCATGGCCGCCGCCGGAACCGAACAGAAAAAAACAAGCGCAAGGGCGCAGCTGGCAAGATGCAGGAGAAGGTCGCGGCCAAGGCCGTAAACGCGGTTGGGCATGGGTTGTGATGCTCCGCTACAGGATGGTTTCCACTTTTTCTATATACAGAAAGCGCCGTCCAGGCAAATGTCCGTCATTGCAAGTGGCGGATCAGTTTAAGCTTTCGGGTGGCGGGTCAGTGTGAGCTTTCGGGGGCGGGCTGGTTTTGCGTCAGCCGAGGAAGGCAAGTTTTTCGCGACGGGAGTTTACTCTTATCGTAAATGGCCGAAGCGAAAAACGAAGCCTGACGAAGGATCACGCAAAACCAGCCCCCCCCGTTACATTTGGCGCACCAGGTCGACCACCAAAGTTCCGTCCGACATGGCCGCCTTGGGATTTATGCGCAGCAGGGCCTGCCAGGCGGCTTTGGCGCCCTGGTTGTCTTTCAGGTCATAGCGAAGCACGACGCCTTTGTTCAAAAGGCCGATCTGGTGCGCGGGATTTTTTTGCAGGGCCTGGTCAAAACAGGAAACAGCCTTTTGCGGCTGTCCCACGGCCCGGTACATGACCCCCAGGTCGACCAGGATGTCGGGCACGCCCGGCGCGAGTTTCAGCGATTCTTCGTACGCGCGGATGGCAAGTTCGTGCTGGTGCGTGTCGTGGTACAAAAAGGCCAGATTATTCCAGGCCTCAACATTGCGGGGCTTGTCTTGAGTTTCTTTTTGCCATCTGGCTATTTCGCGCTGGATTTCAGGCGCGACGCCTTCCGTCTGGCGTGGCCGGTTCAGCATGCCCACTGTAAGCAGGTTGCCTATAAAAACGCCGGCCAGCAGAGCAAAGAGCACACCGACCCCAAAGACGGTCTTGCTTATGCCCTTTCCGGAAGGAGCGTTTATGTCGCGCTGTTTTTTCTCATTCGATTTGCCCATGAATGCTCCGTGCTGTTCGATCTGTCGTATCTTGCGGCGAGTGTACACGACAGGAAACGGGTCTGTCATCCGGCATCGGCCTGAATTACGAGAACAAGAAGAGAAAAACGAGTTGCTCATTGACGAATATATGTAAGGGGGATATAGTTAAAATAGTAATTAGCTTACATATCTGATAGTTAACGTTTTTTCTTGTACGGCCGGGTCCGCGCGCTATTTTTGTTCAATCAGCGTGCCGCGGGCATCAGCTCACCATTAAGGAGGTTTCTATGTTGGAAGGATTGCTGCTGGCGCTGGGCGTCAGCCAAGGACTGGTCTCTACCCTCATGATCTGGGTGGGCATCGCTGTCATCATCGGCGTCGTGTACCTGTTGATCAAACAGACAGAGACCCGCCTGGTGCTGCTCGGCGCGGGGTTTTTGCTCTGCGTTTTGTCGGTCAAACCCCTGGCCGCGTTTACCGCCTTTGAGAACGGCATGGTCATTGCCGGGCTGATCAAGACGATCCTTTCGGTCATGGGTTTTGCCTTTGTCATGAAATACACCAAGTGCGACGCGCATCTGGTGAATCTGATGGTGGGACTGCTGGCGCATGTGCGCTTCATTCTCATCCCCGGCACGGTGCTGGTCACCGCCTTCATCAATATTTCCCTTTCCAGCGCGGCCGGTTGCGCCGCCGCCGTGGGCGCCATTCTGATCCCCCTGATGATGTCGCTGGGCATCCACCCGGCGGTGGCGGCCTCCGCCGTCATGGCCGGAACTTACGGCAGCATGCTTTCTCCGGGCCTGTCGCATAACGCGTTTATCGCAACGAACCTTCTGAAAACCAACGACGTTATGCAGGTCATCGCCGTGCACTCGCACGTGGACGTGATAGTCATCGTCATCGGCGCGGTGGTTCTGGCCGCTTTCGCAATGCTGCGCGGCGAGCACAAGGGCTATACGCCCGACGCCGGCCATACCGTGGCCAAAATAGAAAAAGCCAATATCGTCTACGCGCTGGTGCCGATCGTTCCCGTTCTGCTGCTGGTTTTCAGCGCCTGGTTCAGCAGCAAGACCGCGCCCGACTTCGGCAAGAGCATCATGACCGCCGCGCCCTGGTTCGGCTCCTACAAGTCCGTGCCGGTGGCCATGCTGACCGGCGCCATTTTGGGCATCGTCGTGACCCGGTCCAGCCCCACCGCCTGCGTGAAAGAGTTTTTTAACGGCATGGGCAGCGCCTACGCTTCCGTGATGGGCATCATCATTGCGGCCGGGGTCTTTGTGGCCGGCATGCAAGCCGTGGGCCTGGTGGCCGCGGGCATCGGCGTTCTCAAGAGCGCTACGGACATGGCCAAATGGGCCGCCGCCTTCGGGCCTTTTGTGCTGGCCATCATCACCGGGTCCGGCGATGCCGCGACCCTGGCCTTTAACCAGGCCGTCTCGCCCCATGCGGCGCAATTCGGCATGACGATTGAAAAAATGGCCAGCCTCGCCACGCTTGGCG
>JAVBRE010000211.1:0-10289 GCA_031548325.1 Desulfovibrionaceae bacterium | reverse complement strand
GCATGTTCACCTACACTTCCTATGTGGCTTATAAAGATCTTGCGCCTGATACCGCCCGTTTGAAATACCTGCCGATCATCAGCTATGCGGACGTCAAAAAAACCCCGTCGGGCCTGCCGATCGGCGATATTGCCGGCCTGGTCGCCAACGAGGCTTCGGAGCTTCTGCGGCCGATTTCCTCTACCCCTTTAGCCAGCATTTTTAGAAACGAAGCCCATGACAGAATGTATGTGCATCTGCGTTTTGGCCTTGCGAGCAAAGATATTTACTGCATTTACAGCATCTATATGACCGAGGTGTACGAGCTTGCCAGCTACCTGTTGCGGCGGTGGGAGCTTCTGGCCGATGATATAGAGCGCGGCGGCATCAACGAAGACATCCAGCTTTCACCCGAGCTGCGCGCCGAGTTGCAGGCGCTGCTCCAGCCCGATCCTGAACGCGCCGCAGAACTGCGGGAAATATTCCGCGCAGGCGACGGCGACGGGGTGCTGAAAAAAATATGGCCGCGGCTGGCCGTCATTGACGCCATCGGAAGCGCCGGTTTTGCACCGTACACCGACAGAGTGATGCAATACGCCGGCGAGACGGTCGCGTTTTTGCACAAGGCCTACGCGGCATCCGAAGGCGCGCTGGCCACCGCCACCACCATCAACAGCGTGAACTACGCCCTGCTGCCGCGTTCAGTATTTTACGAGTTTATTCCCGTGGAGCATTCGGAGGACCAAAACCCCGAAGCGCTCACTCTGGACAAACTGGAGATCGGCCGTGAATACGAACTTGTTCTTACGACTCAGTCCGGGTTTTACCGCTACCGCCTCTGCGATGTCGTCAAGGTCGTGGGCCGGTACAACGAGACTCCGGAAATCTGCTTTGCCTATCGCAGGAACCAGATCATCAACATGGCCGGAGAAAAGACCACCACCGAACAACTTCAGACAGCGGTGACGGCATGTGCGGCCCGTTTCAACTGCAACATCATCGAATATGCCGTCTACGATGATTTGCTGGACGGCGCGGGACATTACACGCTGTATGTGGAAACCGACAAACCGGAACTTGCGCAACGGCTTGATGAACTTTCGCGCGCTATGCACGAAGAACTTTGCAACGCCAACCCGGAAATAAAGTTCGAGTACGATGTCGGCAATCTGGGTCATACCGTGGTCAAGATTGTGCAGCCCCAGACCTTTGAACTGTATCGGGACATACAAAAGATGAAAAGCAGCGGAGCCAATCAGATCAAGCCGCTCAGGGTTATCAACACCCCTGCGAGGCAGAAGTTCTTTAACGCTTTGTTGGATATATAGGCCGGCAAAAACGGGGCCACGGCCCGTCCCGCCTTCCGTTCGCCGGAAAGAGTCGTCGTCAAGACGCTTCACGAGGATACAATGCTCAAAATTTTCCAAAAATGGCTCCTTGTAGGCATGATTGCCGTCTGCATGCTTTCTTTCGGCGTCATTTTTTGGAGCCAGACCCGCAAGGCGGAAGAAAACGCCACCGCCCTCATTCGGGTCAAAATACGCGACACGCAGGCCCAACTTGCGGTCAACGCCGAAAGCGCCTCTGCCTTGCGCGCCATTACGGATCGCGCGGCCGCGGCCAAAGCGCGGGCGTTCGCCGAGATGCTGCGCCTTGACCCCTCTCTTGCCCACGACAACAAACAACTGGCAGCGCTGACCGCGACCCTTGATGTGGACGAGCTGCATGTGTGCGACCGCAACGGCATCATCACCGCCTCGTCCCAAAAGAACCTCGTCGGGTATGACATGAAGACGTCCCCTCAATCTCTGGAATTCATGCCCGCCGTGACATCCCCGACCTTTGTGCTTGTGCAGCCGCCCATGCCGCGCGGCGCCGGCGGCATTTTGTATCAATACGCGGGCGTCAGCCGGCTGGACGAACCGGGTATCGTCCAGGTGGGTTTTTACCCCCACCGGCTGCAGACGACCCTGGCGGTGGCCGGGGTGGAAAGCATCTCGAACGGCTTGCGCATCGGCTCCGGCGGGAGCGTTCTGATCCTGCGGGACGACAGGGTTATCGGCAGCGCGCTGCGGCAATGGATCGGCAGAAGCATGGAAGATTTCGGCCTGTCCGCTTCAGAGCGCGACGGGACAATCTGCCAGAGCCGGGGGACATTGGGAGACTATTTTTGCGTGCTGTCCGGATACGGCCAATATACCATTCTCGGGCTGCTTCCCCACGATGAAGTGTACGCCGAACGCAATGCCGGCGCGCTGAATCTCATATCCGGCAACCTGCTCCTTTTTGGGGTGATATTCCTGCTTGTATCGCTGCTTGTGCAAAAGACGGTCATCGCCGGCGTTCACGGCATCAACGCCTCTCTGGCAAAAATTACAAACGGCGATCTTCACGAAAAAATCGACGTGGCCGGCAGCCCCGAATTCATTTCCCTTTCCGGCGGCATAAACTCCATGGTGGACGCGCTGCGCGCCGCCGCCGCCGAAAAAGAGCACCGCATGGACAGGGAACTCGCTCTTGCCAAGGCCATTCAGGAAGGGGCCCTGCCCGATATTCTGATTACGGCGCCGTACCAAAAAGAATTTGATCTTTTCGCCACCATGGTTGCGGCCAAGGAAGTCGGCGGCGATTTCTACGATTTTTTCATGATCGACAAGACCCGTCTCGGCTTCGCCATCGCGGACGTATCCGACAAGGGCATTCCCGCGGCGCTCTTTATGATGACCACCAAGGCTCACCTGAAAAACCACATGTTTTCCGAAAACGATCTGGGCAAGGCCGTGACCGCCGTGAACGACCTTTTGAGCCAGGACAACCCCACCGACATGTTTGTCACCTGTTTCATCGCGGTGCTGGACATCGCCACCGGCGAGCTTGCCTGCGTCAACGCCGGGCACAACCCTCCGCTTCTGGCTGCGTCCGGGCGCGACGCGTATGCTCCGCTCGCCGTGAAGCGACATTTTGTCCTGGGCGGCATGAAAGGGACGCGCTACACCGTTACAACCCTCAAACTTGAGCCGGGGGCCTCTTTTTTGCTATACACGGACGGGGTTACCGAAGCCGCCAATCCCGATGCGGAACTTTATGGGGAAGACAGGCTTCTCGCCTTTGTCAACAGCGAGGCAATACGTCCGTTCTCACCCAAAAAGCTGCTGTCCGCCCTTAAAAAAACATTGGACTCCTTTACAAACGGAGCGCAGCAGTCGGACGACATAACCATGCTTGCGCTGGAATACCGCAACGAGATGACCGATGAAAGAACTTCTTGTTGATCCGGCGGCGGAAAAAGCCCTTCCGAAAGTCCTGGCCTTTGTGGAAAAGGAACTGAGCGGACGCGACGTATCTCTCAAAGCCCTGAACCAGATACTGATCGCCGTGGAAGAGATCTTTGTCAATATTGCGCGGCACGCCTATCCTCCGGACGAAGGTGACGCGCTTATCCGGTGCTCGGTTGAGAATAGCCCGCCGCAAGTGCGCATCCAGTTTCTGGACAAGGGGGTCCCCTTCAACCCCATGAAACGCGAACTGCCGGATACCGCTCTGCCGCTGGAAAAACGCGAAATCGGCGGGCTTGGCATCCTTATGGTTCGAAAAACCATGTCGCACGTGGACTATGAATATAAAGACGGAAAAAATATTTTGACTATCAGGAAAGAAATCTAGAAAGGAAGACCCGATGAATATCCTGACAAGCAAAGAGAACGATGCGGTCCGCCTTGCCCTGGCCGGCCGCCTCGACACGATCACGGCGCCGCAATTGGACGAAGCGCTCCGCGCGCTGGAAGCCTCTTCTGACATAATCCTCGATTTCGCCGAATTGAGTTACCTGTCCAGCGCCGGTCTGCGGGTTCTCCTCTCCGCGCATAAACGCGCCATGACCTCCGGCGGTTGTCTGCGTATACGCAACGCCAACGAGTCCGTCCTTGAAGTTTTCGACATTACCGGATTTTCGGATTTTCTGGCTCTAAATATCTGAATCCGTCCCGATCAACTGCCTGTAAAAAACGCCGCATAGCCGCCGCTCCAATTCAGTCCGGGCGGACGAAAAACAGGAGAAAAAAACGCCATGCAAACCCGCGCCGTGGGCAACACAGGCATCCGGGCCGGCATTATCGGCCTCGGAGCCGAACATTTGGACAACAACCCCTTTGAACTGGCCGACGAAGTGATCGGAGCCGCCATCGACAACGGCATCAACATCATGGACCTGTTCATGCCCGGCAAAACCGTGCGCGCTAATATCGGCCGCGCCCTGGCCGGACGGCGCGACAAGATGCTTATTCAGGGGGCCATCGGTTCCGTCGATCTCAGGGAACAATATGACGTCAGCCGCGATCTTGCCGTATGCCGGCGGTATTTCGAGGACCTGCTGCGTTGCCTGAAGACCGACTATATCGATTTCGGCATGCTGTTCTTTGTGGACACGCATGCGGATATCGATGCCATGCTGGACAACGGCATTGTGGAGTACGCCCGCAAACTGAAGCAAAACGGCACGCTTCGGGCCATCGGAGCCAGCGCGCACAACCCGGACACGGCCAGGCGGCTGGTGGAGGAAGGGCTGGCGGATATGCTGCTCTTCAGCATCAACCCGGCCTTTGACATGATGCCCGGCACGGCGGATATCCTGCAAATGATAGGAGGAACCGCCGCGTCACTGGTTACGCGGATGGACCCCGAACGCGCCGGACTGTACCGCCTGTGCCAAAGCCGGGGCGTAGGAATCACGGTCATGAAGGCTTTCGGGGCGGGCAAGTTGCTGTCCGCCGAACACAGTCCCTTTGCCGCGGCGCTGACCCCCGGGCAATGCATCCACTATGCCCTGACCCGCCCGGCAGTAGCCAGCGTGCTGGTCGGCTGCCGGTCGCGGAAGGAAGTCGAGGCGGCGACCGCCTACCTGCATCTGGACGATGCGGAACGGGATTATTCGCAGGCCGTCAGCGCCTTTCGGCAGGGCGGCGAAGGCGGTTTCGCCGGTTCCTGCGTCTACTGCAATCACTGCCTGCCGTGCCCGGCGAAAATTGATATCGCGGCAGTGACCAAGTACCTGGATATCGCCCGGCTGAATACAGCGAATATTCCGCCAAGCATTGCGCAGCATTACCGCTCCCTTGCCGCGCGGGCTTCCGACTGCGTAGAGTGCGGCAACTGCGAAAGCCGCTGCCCCTTCGCCGTGCCGATCATTGAAAACATGCGAAAGGCTGCTGAACTGTTCGACTGTGTTTAAAATCGGCAAAAATGACTATGGGCGCATCTTTTGCCGGCAACCATGAGTCGACGCTACAGGCCGTTGCGCCGGCCCGGCCGCCGGGGTATTGGTACTCCTTCGCGACGAAGGGGGAAAGGCGGAGTGCAAAAAACCGTTCCGCCTGAGCAGCGCCTTGCCCGGAACGGAATCAGACCACGGCGCTGGAGAAAATCGTGGCATTTTTGAGCATGCAGGGCGTTAGCCTGAACCTGGGCGGCAAGCCGCTGCTGGATGCGGCTGACCTTTCCATTGAAAACGGCGAGCGGCTCTGCCTTGTCGGCCGCAACGGCGCGGGCAAATCTTCGTTGCTGGCGCTTCTCGGCGGGCGGATGCGGCCGGATTCCGGCATCATCGTCCGACCCGGCACGCCGATCGGGCAACTGCCCCAGGATGTTCCGGAAAGCTGGCGCGGCTCCGTTTTTTCCCTGGTGGCCGAAGCCCTCGGCGAAGAGGGCAAAGCCCTGGCCGGCGCGGAACATGCACAACCACAGGAAGCGACTGAGCCGCGCAGCGCGAGCGCGGCAGAAACTCACGGAGCCCGCGCCTCCGCGCTTCCCGCAAGCTCGAACGAGCGCCCCACAGGACGCGGGACCGAGCGTCATTTGGACGGTATCGGCTGGGAACGCTACGGGGATGTGCTCGCCGTCATCAGGCACCTGCAACTGGAGCCGGGCGCCGACTTCGCCGCACTTTCCGGCGGCACCAAACGGCGGGTGGCCCTGGCCAGGGCGCTGGTCTGCTCCGAAGACCTGATTCTGGACGAACCGACCAACCATCTGGATATTGCGACCATCACCTGGCTGGAGGAATTTTTGCTGCGCAAGGCCTCGCAGGCTTTGCGGGCCCGCACCCTGGTTTTCGTCAGCCACGACCGGGCTTTTGCCAAACGCCTGGCCACGCGGGTGGTGGAAATCGACCGGGGCAGGCTCTACAGCTATTCTTGCGGCTTTGACCGCTACCCGGAACGGCGGGAAGAACGCCTTGCCGTCGAGGAACGCACTTTCGCGCTTTTCGACAAAAAGCTTGCTCAGGAGGAAGTTTGGATACGCCAGGGCATCAAGGCCCGGCGCACGCGCAACATGGGCCGGGTGCGCGCCCTTGAGTCCATGCGCGCCGAGCGGGCCGCGCGGCGGGACAAACAGGGAAACGTGCGCATGGCCGCGCAGGAGGCTGAGCGTTCGGGCAAGCTCGTCATCGAAGCGGATAACATCGCCTTTGCGTACCCCGGCAAGCCGCCGCTTTTCAGCAATTTTTCGACCATTATCCAGCGAGGGGATCGCGTAGGCCTTGTCGGCGACAACGGAAGCGGCAAAAGCACCCTGATCCGCGTCCTGCTTGGCGAGCTGTCTCCCACGGAAGGCTCGACGCGTCTCGGCACGAATGTGCAGGTCAGCTACTTCGACCAGTTGCGCGAAAGCCTGGATCCGGAAGAAAGCGTCATGCGCAGCGTGGCGGAGGGAAACGACGTGGTCACGGTGAACGGCAACACGCGCCATGTCGCCGGGTATTTGCAGGACTTTCTTTTTACCCCGGACCGCTTTCGCCTGCCGGTTAAAGCCTTGTCCGGCGGGGAGCGCAACCGGCTGCTTCTGGCAAAACTCTTCACCCGGCCCTCGAATGTGCTGGTGCTGGACGAGCCCACCAACGACCTGGACGCGGAAACGCTGGAGCTTCTGGAAGAGCTGATCGCAGACTATTCCGGCACCGTGCTTATCGTCAGCCACGACCGGGTCTTTCTGGACAACCTTGTGACCGGCGTGATCGCGCTTGAAGGCGACGGCCTGGCGCATGAATATGTCGGCGCGTACACGGACTGGCTGCGCCAACGGCCCGCACCGCCACAGGAAAGGAAGGCGGAAGAAAAAACCGCCAAGGCAGACCGGGCGCCGGGGCATCAACCGGACCGGCAATCCGCCACGGGCAAACCCCGCAAACTCAGCTTCAAGGAGCAGCGGGAGTTCGAACAGTTGGGCAAAGAACTAAAATCTCTGCCGGAACGTCTGGACGCCCTGGAACAGGAGCAGAAAAATCTTGAAACGGCGCTGGCGGACCCCGACTTTTTCACCAGAGACCCGGCGGCGTTCACCCGGACGACAAAGCGCCTTGCCGCGCTGGAGGAAGAGCAGACAGATCTGCTGCTGCGCTGGGAGTTTGTGGAACAGCGCCTGCAAGAACTTGGGTAGCGGCCGCTACTCGAACTCGACTCCAGATGACGCTGCCCCAAAATCGGGGCAAGATCCGTTATTGAGACGCAGGCCTCTAACGCTTGTTCAACTTGCCGAGCATGTCCTGAAACGGCCTGTGCCCCGCTGCCGGCTCTTGCCGCCCTTCATTCCGGGCCTGCGGTTTTTTTTCGCCGGGACCGCGCCCGGCGCCGCTCTCCGCGCCGAGCGTCGGCTCCCGTGTTGGGGCCGCTCCCGGTGCGGCCGGTTCCGGTTTTTTGCGCATGGACAGGGAAATGCGTTTGCGGGCCGCATCCACCTCCAACACGGTGACGTTCACCTGCTGCTGCACGGCCACCACCGTGTGCGGATCGCTGACGAAATTGTCCGCCAGCTGGCTGATATGCACCAGCCCGTCCTGGTGCACGCCGATATCCACAAAAGCTCCGAAATTGGTCACGTTGGTGACGATGCCCGGCAGGCGCATGCCCGGCTCAAGGTCTTCAAGACGCGTCACGCCTTCGGCAAAGGCGAAGTGCTCGAAGGCTTCGCGCGGGTCGCGGCCCGGTTTTTCCAACTCTGCCAGGATGTCGCGCAGCGTGGGCAGGCCCACGCTTTGGGTCACGTAAGCCTCCGCTTTGATCCGCCGCCGCATTGAAGGGTCAGCCAGCAGATCCGGCGTGGCGCAGCCGAGATCCCTGGCCATGGCTTCCACAATACCGTAAGATTCCGGATGCACGGCCGAAGCGTCCAGGGGGTTCGCCCCGCCGTGGATGCGCAAAAATCCGGCCGCCTGCTCAAAAGCCTTTGGCCCGAGGCGCGGCACTTTTTGCAGATCTTTGCGCCCGGCAAAGGGGCCGTTGACCTCGCGATACGCCACAACTGCCTTTGCCAGGGCCGGGCCGAGACCGGAAACGTGCGTCAAAAGCTCCACGCTGGCCGTGTTCACTTCCACCCCGACGGCGTTCACGCAGCTTTCCACCACGTCGTCCAGGCTCTTTTTGAGATTCGTCTGATCCACGTCGTGCTGGTACTGGCCGACGCCAATGGCTTTGGGATCGATTTTCACCAGCTCGGCCAGAGGGTCCATGAGCCTGCGCCCGATGGAAACAGCCCCGCGCACGGTGAGGTCCAGGTCGGGAAATTCCCGCCGCGCCGTTTCCGAAGCGGACTACACGCTGGCTCCGCTCTCGCTGACCACAAGAACAGGCAGGGAAAGATGCAGCGAACGGACAAGGCTTTCCGTCTCGCGCCCGGCCGTGCCGTTGCCGATGGCGACAGCCTCGGCCTTGTGGGCGGCGGTGAGCCTGCGAATTTTCTCCCCGGCGCTTTTTTGCTGATCCTCGCTCATGATATGGATGAGATCGTGGTGCAAAAGCGCGCCTTGCGCGTCCAGACACACGATCTTGCAGCCGGTTCGAAAACCGGGGTCGATGGCGAGCACGCGCTTTTGCCCCAGAGGGGAAGCGAGCAGAAGCCGGCGCAGGTTTTTCGCGAATACGCCGATGGCTTCGCTCTCGGCTTTGCTCCGCAAAACCCCGCGTAGTTCCGTTTCCAGAGAAGGCGCGAGCAGGCGTTTGTAGCCGTCGTCAACGGCCTCGCGGACCTGCTCCCCCGCCGGAGAGGCATTTTTCACAAACATGCCCCGGAAAAGAGCGAGAGCGTCTTCCGCTTCCGGCAGAAAATGCAGGGTCAAAAAACCCTCGGCCTCGCCGCGCAACATGGCGAGCACGCGATGTCCGGCGGCCTTGGCGGCGTTTTCCCGCCAGTCGAAATAGTCGCGAAATTTCGCGCTTTCCGCTTCCTTGCCCTTGGCCGCGCCCTTGGTCAGGCTGGAAACCGCGACGGATTTTCGGGCGAAAAATTCACGCATGGCGGCGCGGGCGGCCCCATGTTCGCTCGCCATTTCCGCGATGATGTCGCGGGCTCCGGCCAGGGCCGCCTGAGCGGACTCCACGCCTTTTTCCGCGTCCACAAAGGACTTGGCCGCTTCCTCAGGCGCAATGGATGCGCTTTGCGCCAGCAGGGTCAGGGCCAGCGGCTCAAGCCCTTTTTCCCGGGCTATTGTCGCGCGGGTGCGTCGCTTCGGGCGGTAGGGAAGATACACGTCTTCCAGCGCGGCCATGGTCTCGGCGGTCATAACCTTGCCGCGCAATTCGTCGCTGAGCAGTTCCCGCTCGGCCAGAGAAGCGAGAACAGCCTGTCGCCTTGCTTCCAGCTCGCGCAGTTGCGTGAGCCTGTCCCGCACGGCGGCGACGGCGACTTCATCCAAAGAGCCGTGCGCCTCTTTACGATAGCGGGCGATAAAAGGGATGGTCGCCCCTTCGTCCAAAAGTTCCGCCACGGCTTTGGCCTGGCCTGGGGCTATGCCCAGCTCTTTTGCGATCTGCTCAAAAAACTGCATGCGAAAATCCTTTGCTTCGGGCAAGACGGGCGACGACCGCCGTATCGGCGGCGCGGAGCGCCTTGCATACCGTTTTTGAATATGCGCGGCAAGGATAACATGACGTCTTGAAATATTCGTCGACACGGCATATAGAAAATGTTTTCTAGCCTTAAATGCTGATTTAGCGCGGTTTCAATATAAAATTGCTCTATTCCGACTGCCGCCGCGCAGGAAACAGGAGAAAAAACCGGCATGACTTCCGTGCTTTTCCTCAGTTTTCTGGCCTTGCTGGCCATCGGCGTGCCCATCGCCTTTGCTGTGGCCATTGCCGGCACAACGGTGCTCGTGCTGGGCGAGGTTTCTTTGCTGGTCACGGTGCAGCGCATGTTTGCGGCCACGGATTCCTTTCCCCTGGTGGCAGTGCCCTTCTTCATCCTGGCCGGCGATTTGCTGGCCAGGGGCGCCATTTCCAAAAAGATGGTGGCCTTTGCCGAAGCCTGCATGGGCCAGATCA
>JAVBRE010000200.1:0-15219 GCA_031548325.1 Desulfovibrionaceae bacterium | reverse complement strand
GACCACACCGCCGGTTACGCCGTGACGGCCAACATCCTGTCTGTGGGCGGCACTGTCGACCCGCTGAAGACCGCCGGGCAGGTCGAGCTGTCGCGCAATCTGCAGATAGCCACGGCCGCCGTGGACGCCACGGGCCTCTGTCTTTTTGTGGCTTTCGCGGTGCTGGACAACCCCGACGCCCTGGCCGCGGTCGTGGACATGCTGAACGCCAAATACGGCCTGTCCCTCACCGGCGACGACGTAACCGCGCTGGGCAAAAGCATTCTTTCCTGCGAACGGGATTTTAACGCGCGCGCGGGCATCGGCCGGGGCGCGGACAGATTGCCCGACTTTTTCATGGATGAAGCGCTGGCCCCGCATGGCGTGACCTTTGACATTCCTGAAAAAGAGCTTGATACTGTTTTCAACTGGTGAGCGTTTCCGCTCCGGAGCGGCTTTCGCATGAAGCAAAGCCGCTCCGGGCCCTCAACTTGAACCGGGAAGGCGGATATGAAACCTGTGGTCAAGCTGTTTCTGGAAAACGCGGAGGGCTATATTTTCGGCCCCGGTCGCATGGAGCTTTTGCTGGCTGTGCAGGAACTGGGGTCTTTGCATAAGGCTGCGCAAAAGCTGGGCATGAGTTACCGCTGGGCCTGGGGCCGCATCAACAAGGCGGAAAAAGACCTGGGCGTCGTCCTGCTGGCCCGCACGGGCGTCGCCGCCAGCGGCAGGCCCAAAGTGCTCACGCCGGAAGCCCGCGTCCTGCTCGCCTGGTATGCCGACGCCAGCGCCAGACTGTGCGAAACCCTGAACGAAGCCGCCGCCACCCTGCCCGAATTCATCTCTCAGCCCGAACCCGCGCCGCGAAAGACGCGCGCGAAGACGAAAATCCCTCTGGATTAACCGCCATGGCCGTTCTCGTCACCCTCAGCACAACTCTGCGCGATCACGTTCCGGGCTACGATCCCCGCCTCGGCCTGAGCCGGGTCCTGCCCCAGCCGCCGACAGCCGCGGCCCTGGCAAAAGAGCTGCGCCTGCCGCCGGACGCCATCAAGGTGGTGATGCGCAACGGCCGCCGCGTGCCCCTGGATGCGGTTCTCGCGGACGGCGACCGGGTGGCCTATTTTCCGGCCGTGGGCGGGGGCTGAGCCATGCGCGACGAAATCAAAGCCTGCCTGGACGCATACCGCGTTCTCCAGCCGGGGCCCGAACCCTTTGACTGCATTTCGCTGGCGGGCACAAACGCCCTGGCCGGACTGCTGGGCGTTCCCCCCCGCCAGGCCATGATTTTCTGCCTGGAACGGAAAGTCTGGCCCCTGCGCTTCAAAGGCAACAGAGGCGCGTTGAGCGCCGCGGACCAGGCGACGCTGCTGCGCAGCCATGCGGCCGTCATCGGCTGCGGCGGGCTGGGCGGACATGTGATCCTGATGCTGGCCCGGCTCGGCGTCGGCGCCCTGACCTTGTGCGACAATGACGTCTTTGAGGAAAGCAATCTCAACCGCCAGATACTCTGCCGCGAAGACCGCCTGGGCATGAACAAGGCGGCCGCGGCCAAGCAGGAACTGGCCCTGACCGCCGCCCATGCGTCCGTGCGCACCTTTGAGTGCGAGGCCGATGCCGACACCCTGCCGGACATGCTGGCCGGCGCGTCTTTGGCCATCGATTGTCTGGACAACCTTAAAACCCGCAGGCTGGTGGAAGAAGCCGCCCATAACGCGGGCCTTTCCTTTATCCACGGGGCCATTGCCGGGTACGAGGGTTTTGCCCTGACCAGTCGCCCGGCCCCGGGGCAGGCGCCCGCTCTTGCCCGGCTGTACGGCGAAGCCGGGTTCAACAAGACGGAAGGAGCGGAAGTCAAAGCCGGAGTGCCGACGCCGACCCCGGCGGCCACGGCCGTTTTGCAGGTCATGCTGGCTCTGCGCGAGCTGCTCGGCCCGCCCGGAGGCCAAAGCGACGGCATCGCCTTGCAGCATCTGGATCTGTCCGTTCCCTCGCTGGATATTCTACTGCTTTAAAAAGTACTGTCGCGCCCGGCTGGCTGGGCGAACATCGGGTAGCGGTTCAGTCAGCCGTCAGGCGAAGAAAACAAGATTTCGGCGGCAGGAGTGTACTTTTTTGGTATTCGACTAACGCCGAAATTAATGTCTGACGAAGTATCACGGCTGACTGAACCGCTACCCGGCCTCGTCTTGACGATATTCGCCACTCCATGTACCTTTCAGGTACGATCTGTTTTTTCTAATTGTTACTTATAGTTGCGTTAACAGCGTCTATTTCCTTCCGCCCGGCGCGCGTTTGCGCCATCCACCCTGTCACCGCAAGGAGATGCAGCATGGCTGAGCTACGCAGTTTTGTGACCGTTGACAACGTGGAAACGCAGGTTTTTGACTGGGGCAAGCTACAGTGGCTTTCCGAACCCAGAGTCACCGGTTCCGAGGTAATGACCACCGGCATCGTGACGCTCGCGCCGGGCAAAGGCCACGCCCGGCACAACCATCCCGGTTCCGAGGAAATCCTCTACGTCCTGAAAGGCAAAGGCGAACAAACCATCCATAGCGCCAAAGGGGAACGCAAACAGATCGTAACGCCGGGCGTGCTCATCCACCTGAAATCCGGCGAGGAACATTCCACCATCAACACCGGCGCCGAGGACATGGTGCTGCTGGCCGTATACCAGTTCGCCGGCCCTGAAGCCGGGCTGCGCGCCGATCCCGGCTGCACCGTGCTGCCCCCCAAATCCGAATAAACGGGGGTTTGCATGAAAAAAGCATATATTATAGGCACCTGCGATACGAAATATCCGGAACTTTCTTACGCCAAGTCCCTGATGGAAAAGGCCGGGGTTCCGGCCCTGCTGGTGGACGTGGGCATCTTCGGCCACAACAACCCGGTTGACGTGCCCAATGCCGAAGTAGCGAAGCACCACCCGAAGAATCCCGACTTTCTGGCTTCCGCCAAAGACAGGGGTGAAGCGGTGGCGGCTATGGCCGAAGCCCTGGAAGCGTATCTTCTATCCCGCGCGGACATCGGCGGCGTGCTGGGCATGGGCGGCACGGGCAATACCGCGCTTGTGACCCAGGGCATGCGCGCGTTGCCCGTGGGCCTGCCCAAGCTCATGGTTTCCACGGTCGCTTCGGGCGACGTTTCGCCTTACGTGGGTCCCACGGACATCTGCATGATGGCTTCCGTGGCCGACGTGGCCGGGCTGAACCCGGTGACCCGCGCCGTGCTCGGCAACGCGGCCCACGCCGTGGCCGGCATGGTCAAAAGCGCCATACCCAAGGTCGCGGCGCATAAGCCCCTGCTGGGCATGACCATGTTCGGGGTAACCACTCCCTGCGTGCAAAACCTGATCGGCATTTTTGAAAAAGAATACGAACCGCTCGTCTTTCACGCCACGGGCACCGGCGGCAAGGCTTTTGAAAAACTCGTCGATTCCGGCATGATCAAACACGTCATCGATGTGACCCTGACGGAAATCTGCGATCTGCTTTTCGGCGGCGTGCTCAGCGCTGGCCCCGACCGCCTGGGCAGCGTCATCCGCACCCGCATCCCTTACGTGGGCAGCCTGGGGGCCATGGACATGGTCAACTTCGCGGCCAGGGACACCGTGCCGGATAAATACAAGAACCGCCTGCTGCACGTGCATAACTCCAACGTAACCCTGATGCGCACCACGGCCGAAGAAAACGCAGCCATGGGCCGCTGGATAGGCGAAAAACTCAATCAGTGTGAAGGCGAAGTGCGCTTTCTGATTCCCGAAGGCGGGGTTTCGGTAATTGACGCTCCGGGTCAGCCTTTTTACGATCCCGCGGCGGACAAGGCACTTTTCGACAGCCTGGAAGCCACGGTACAACAGACGGCGCGCAGAAAACTCATCCGCCTGCCCCACAACGTCAATGATCCGGCCTTTGCCCAGGCTCTGGCGGAACAGTTCCGCGACATCAGCCGCTGATGCCGCCGGATCATTTTGCTTTTGAGATTGTACAGTGGAAGTTTCGTAAAAAGAAAACTTGTCCAGGAGGATTCCAGTGGCTCTTTCACGTGACAGCATTCTGAAAACCCTGCGGGCTAAAATCGCGGCCCGGCGGCCCATCATCGGCGGCGGCGCGGGCACGGGCATTTCCGCCAAGTGCGAAGAAGCCGGGGGCATCGACCTTATCGTCATCTACAATTCCGGCCGCTACCGCATGGCCGGGCGCGGCTCTCTGGCCGGGCTTCTGGCCTACGGCAACGCCAACGACATCGTGCTGGAACTGGCCCGCGAGGTCATTCCCGTGGTCAAAAAAACGCCGGTGCTGGCGGGCATCAACGGCACGGACCCCTTTGTGAACTGGGACGTCTTTCTGCGCCGCATCAAGGACGAAGGCTTTGCCGGGGTGCAGAACTTTCCCACCGTGGGCCTTATTGACGGCGTGTTCCGGGCCAACCTGGAAGAAACCGGCATGGGCTACGGCCTGGAAGTGGAAGCCATCGAGCGGGCCGCCAAAATGGACCTTGTAACCACTCCCTACGTCTTCAACGCGGACGACGCCAAAGCCATGGCCAAGGCCGGGGCCGACATCCTGGTGGCCCATATGGGCCTGACCACGGCGGGCAGCATCGGAGCCCAGACGGCCAAAAGCCTGGACGAATGCGCGGCGCTCATCGACGAGATCGCGGCCGCGGCCCGTTCCGTGCGCAAGGATATCATTATGCTTTGCCACGGCGGGCCCATCGCCATGCCGGATGATGCCCGGTATATCCTGAAAAAATGCAAGGATATACAGGGATTTTACGGCGCAAGCAGCATGGAGCGCCTGCCCGCCGAAGTGGCCATCAAGGCCCAGGTGCAGGAGTTCGGCAAAATCACGTTCTGAGGCCGCCGGCGATACGAACGCGCGAGGCATGCCTCGCGCGTTTTTATGTATCGTTCCCCCCGGGCGGTTCCAGATCTATAACCGTTGTGGCGACGCGTTCCACGAAAGCCCGGTCGTGCTCCACCAGCAGCATGGTCGGCCGGTATTCCAGAATCAGATTTTCGATCTGCACGCGCGAAATCACGTCGATGTAATTCAACGGCTCGTCCCAGACGTACAGGTGGGCTTCCTGACAGAGCCCCGCCGCCAGCAGGGATTTTTTCTTCTGTCCCGCGCTGAAGTCGGCCATATCCCTGTCGAACTGCCCGCGCTCAAAACCGAAGCGGTGCAGCACGGCCCGCAGCAGACTTTCATCGATATCCCGCTCGCGGGCGAACTCCTTCAAGGTCCCGCGCACGCAGGAACTGTCCTGCGGCACGTAAGAAATGCGCAGATTCCGCGCCCGGTACACATCCCCCTGAAAAGAGGGCGGCTCTCCCGCCAGAAGCTTCAGCAAGCCGGACTTGCCGCTGCCGTTTCCGCCTTGCAACGCGACGCGTTCCCCGCTCATGAGGCTGAAAGAGACGTCCCGCGCGGCCAGCACATCGCCGTACCGAACCGTGACCCCGCGCAGTTCCGCGAGCCGCCTGCTGTGAAAAGCCAGAGGCCGCATGCTCAGCGGAGCCTCGTTTTCCAGGTTGCGCAGCAGTTGCGATTTTTCCTCCACGGCTTTGTGGCGCCGGGCTTCCACGGCTTTGGCCCGCTGCATCATTTTCGCGGCCTTGTGCCCGATAAAACCGCGATCTACCGGGCCGTTACCGTATTTGCCCTTTTCCGCGCGCCCGGACCAGACCGCGCTGCGGCTTGCGCTTTCTTCCAGTCGGGCTATCTCCTTGCGCAGGCGGCCGTGCTCCTCCCGCTCGTGCCGGTCCTGTTGCTCGCGGTTTTGCCGCCAGGAACTGAAGTTGCCCCGCTGCAGTTCCACGTCCGCCCGGTTGATGGACAGCACATGGTCGACGCAATTGTCGAGCAGGCTGCGGTCGTGGGAAACCAGAATGAAGCCCTTCTTGCCGCGCAGGTAGTTGCCCACCGCCTGCCGCGCCCGCAGGTCCAGATGGTTCGTGGGCTCGTCGATGAGTAGAAAATTGTTGCCGCGCAAAAAAAGCGCGGCCAGCAGCAGCTTTGTGCCTTCGCCGCCGCTCAGGCTGTTAAAGGGTCGCGCCAGCGCCTCTGACGCCAGGTCCAGCAGCGACGCCTCCCGTTCCAGACGCCAGTCATCCGGGTTCTTTCCTTTCTCCGTACAAATGCGCCGGGCTATTTCAAAAGCGGGCAGAGCCGGGTCGTCCGCGGCAAAGGGAAAATAATCCATGGCGACCGGCGTATGGATGCTGCCGCTATACGCGTATTCGCCCAGCAGCAGCTTCAGGAAGGTCGTCTTGCCGCGCCCGTTGCGTCCGATGAGGCCGAGCTTCCAGTCCGTGTCGAGTTGCAGGGACACCTTGTTGAAAATCGTTTGCCCGCCGTCGTGGGCAAAACTGAGATTGGCAATGCTGATCAAAGCCATAGGCTGGACCTCTTCTGCGGATTGCTCCGCACGCAAAAAAAAAGACCGCCGGAAATCTGCTTTCCTCGGTCTTTCTGCGTCGCGGCCAACGGCCGCGCATGGCGGCCGCGCCGAATCCAGGACCTGGCAAAGCGAAATTCCCGCACGCCTGAGCAACGCGCGCCTTGCGGCCCGCGCGTTTTTTCAGGCAAAACCTCTGTTGAGCCGGTTTTAGCGGGAATGTTCCATTGCGCCCTGTCCTGTCGGGGTTGCTGAAAATATGGTCCACCCGTTTTGTAAGGCGGATGCGGCAACGCGTCAAGCCAGCAAAACACGGGCAGCGGCTCAGTTTGCCGTTAGGCGAGAAAGACGAAATTTTGGCGGCAGGAGTATACTCTTTGGTATTCGACTGCCGCCAAAATCGATGTCTGACGAAGCATCACGGTAAACTGAGCCGCTGCCCCACTGGCATAGCGTCCCGGTCTCTGCTACAGTGCTTTTGCGTCAGATGCGGCATATGGCCGAATTGACATAACCCCCGCCCTCTGCGAGGCGCGGGGCTGCCTTCCCGCTCTCGTAAAGGAAGATTGTGCATAACTTTTTGACCTTGCAATCCGTTGACGCCATTCTGGCTCTGATCCGGGATTTTGCGACCCTGCCCGCCGAAACCGTTCCTCTGGATGAAGCTTTCGGCCGCGTGCTGGCCGAAGATCTGGCCGCGACGGAAGATCTGCCCGGTTTCGACCGCTCCACCGTGGACGGATTCGCGGTGCGGGCTCAGGATGTTTTCGGCGCGTCCGAGGCTTCTCCGGCCCTTCTGGATCTGATCGGCGAATGCCCCATGGGCGCAAAAACCGACCTTGCCGTCGGTCCCGGCCAGACGGCCCGCATCTGGACCGGCGGCATGCTGCCCCAGGGCGCTGACGCGGCGGTCATGCTGGAATAGTCCCGCCCGCTTGGCAGAGCGCAACTCGACCTGACCCGGCCCGCGGCGCCGGGCGACAACCTGATCCTGCGCGGCGAAGACGCGGCCGCCGGAACGGTTCTGCTGCCCGCCGGGCGCGGCCTGCGCCCTCAGGAACTGGGTCTGCTGGCCGCCCTGGGCCGACAATCCGTTCCTGTGCGGCAAAGACCCCGCGTGGCCGTGCTGTCCAGCGGGGACGAGATATTGCCCGTCAACCAGACGCCCGGCCCCGGCCAGGTGCGCGACATCAACGCCTATACCCTGGCCGCCCTGGCGACGGACGCCGGAGCCGAAGCGAAACGCTTCGGCATCGCCCGTGACGATCAGGCGGCTCTTTGCGCCCTGGTCAGGCAAGCTCTGGCCTGGGCCGACGTGGTGCTGCTTTCCGGCGGCTCTTCCGCCGGGCAGCGCGACTTCACCATGGGCGCGCTTGCAGATACGCCGGGCGCGAAAATCCTGGCCCACGGGGTGGCCATCAGTCCCGGCAAGCCCATGATTCTGGCCAGAATCGGCAACAAATCCCTTTGGGGCCTGCCGGGTCACGCCGCCGGCGCTCTGACCACAGCGGAAGTTTTCATCCGCCCCCTGCTGCGGCGGCTGCTGGGCTGCACCGATGAAACGCCCGTCCGGCACTGGCAGGCCAGGGCGATACTCTCCCGGGCCGTGGCTTCCGCACAGGGCCGCCGGGACTATATCCGGGTCCGCCTGGAAAAGGCCGCCGAGCCCGACGGCCTGCCGCTGGCCCGGCCGGTGATGGGCAAGTCGGGCCTTATCACCCCGCTGGTGTCGGCCGACGCCCTGGTCGTCTGCCCGGAATCGCAGGAAGGGCTGGACGCCGGGCAAGTCGTCGACTTGATCCCTCTGGAGTAAATTGGGAGTTGGTGCGACATGCAGCGTAAAACCTACCTGAAACTGACTGACCTGGCGGCAGCCCGCGAACTGTGGTTCGCCGCGGTCGGCGCGTCGCCCCTGGCCGCCGAGGAAATCCCTCTGGCTCAAAGCCAGGGCAGAACTCTGGCCGAAGCCGCCTGCGCGAAGCTGTCTTCGCCCGCCTTTCACGGCGCGGCCATGGACGGCATCGCGGTCAGGGCGTCCGACACATTCGGCGCGTCCGAACACAGGCCCAAAACCCTGCATATCGGTAAAAACGCCGCCTGGATCAACACCGGACACCCGCTGCCTCCGGGCGCCGATGCGGTCATCATGGTGGAACACGTTTTTCTTGAAACGCGGTCCGGAACCGCACCCGGCGAGGGAGAAAGCGTCTCTATTGAAAAAGCCGCTTTCCCCTGGCAGCATGTGCGCAAATTGGGCGAAGACATGGTGTCCACCGAAATTCTGCTGCCGCCCGGCACGCTCATCGGCGCGTACGAACTGGGCGCGCTGGCCGCGGCCGGCATCATGCGGCCCCTGGTGTACGCCCGGCCCAAGGTCGCCATTATCCCCAGCGGCTCGGAACTGGTTCCCCTGGAGGAGTTCGAACCCGACGCCCTGGCGCAAAAGGCGAAACTGCCCGAATTCAACAGCCTTGTCCTTGGCGCTCTGATTCGCGACGCCGGGGGCGAAAGCCTGGTCCGCCCCATCGTGCCCGACGACCGGGAACATATCCGCGAGGCCCTGCTTGAGGCCGCCGCGTCGGACGCCGACCTTGTCGTCATCAACGCCGGTTCTTCGGCCGGCAGCCACGACTACACGCCGGAAATCGTCGCAAGCATCGGTGAACTCTTCGTGCACGGGGTCACGGTCATGCCCGGCAAACCCACGGTTCTGGGGCGCATAAACGGCAAACCCGTCATCGGGGCGCCGGGCTATCCCGTTTCCGCCATCATCGCCTTCGAGGAATTCGGGCAGAGCCTGCTTTCTCTTTGGCAAAGCCGCGCCGCAAACGATATGGCCGCCCGCCGCGCGGCCGGCGAAGCCTGTCCCGCATCGCCGCTGCCTTCGCGGCCCGGCATGGAAGAGCGCGTCCGCGTGAAGCTGGGCCGGGTGGACGACACTCTTATCGCCGTACCTCTGGCGCGCGGGGCCGGCACGGTCACCAGTCTGAGCCGGGCCGACGGCATCATGGCCATCGCCCCCGGCGTCGAAGGCCTGCCCGCCGACGTCCCCGCGCCCGTCACCTTCATCCGCACGCGAAATCAGATCGACGGCGCACTGCTGGTCATCGGCAGCCACGACAACGCGCTGGACCTGCTGGACAGCTTTTTGCGCAAGGCCAATCCGCGTTTTTCTCTGACTTCCGCCCATGTGGGTTCCCTTGGCGGCCTGACCGCCCTGAAAGCCGGACGCTGCCATCTGGCCGGGTCCCATCTGTTGAACCCTGAAGACGGCCTTTACAATCGCGCCGCCATCAAAGAACATCTGGCGGGCCTGCCCCTGAACCTCGTCCGCCTGGCCGACCGGGAACAGGGCCTGATCCTGCCGCAGGGCAACCCTTTGGGCATCGCGTCCCTGGCCGATCTCGCCCGGCCCGGCGTCAGCTTCATCAACCGCCAGCGCGGCAGCGGCACCCGGCTATTGCTGGACCGGCAACTGCGTTGTCTGAACCTTGCTCCTGACGACATTGATGGCTATCAGAATGAAGAGTACACCCACATGAACGTGGCCGCCGCCGTGCTTTCGGGCCGGGCCTCGGCGGGCCTGGGGGTGCGCTCCGCCGCCAACGCGCTGGGACTTGATTTCATTTCCGTGGGCATTGAGGAATACGATCTGGTCATTCCCTTGCGCTTCTGGGATGACCCGCGCATGCAAGCCCTGCTGGCCGTCGTGCGCGACCCGGCCTTTACCGCCGCCGTCACCGCCATGGGCGGTTACGATACGGCCCGGGCCGGCGAAGTGGTGTGGAAATTTGAAGGATAACAACGAGAACGGGGCTCTGCCCCGCACCCCGCCAAGGGGCACGCCCCTTGGAATCCATCTGGCGGTTTTGTTCTTCCGCGTTGCGGAAGAACAAAACCGTAATGCGGGGCCAGGCGGATCATCCCCCTGGCAGGGGGTCCGGGGGACAGCGTCCCCCGGCTGCCGGAGGCCTACATATGTCGACTCATATAGACAAAGACGGCAACGCCCTGATGGTGGACGTGTCCGACAAGGACATCACCGAACGCAGCGCCACGGCTGAAGGCCGAATTCTGACGCCGCCCCGCATTCTGGAAGCGGTGCGCGAAAAAACAGCGGCCAAGGGCGACGTGCTTTCCGTGGCGCAACTCGCGGGCATCATGGGGGCCAAGCGCACGCCGGACCTGATTCCGCTCTGCCATCCCCTGCCTCTGACCGGCTGCCGGGTGACCTTGGCAATCGACGGCGACGCCATCCGGGCCGAGTGCACGGTCAAGACCCGCAACCGCACCGGCGTGGAGATGGAAGCCCTGACCGGCGTCACCGTCGCGCTGCTCACCGTGTACGACATGTGCAAAGGCACGGACAAGGGCATGGAGATAACCGGAGTGCGCCTGCTTAAAAAATCGGGCGGCAAGAGCGGCGACTATACGCATAAAGGCAATTGATCGTGATGCCCCGCAATGCACTTTTCGACGACTTCGGCAGGCGCATCGACTATCTGCGCGTCTCGCTGACGGACCGCTGCACCTTTCGCTGCATTTACTGCATGCCGCCCGACGGCATGCCCCATATTCCGCATGCGGAAATCCTGAGTTATGAAGAACTGCTGCGTTTGTGCCGCATCAGTGCCGACCTGGGCGTGAGCCGCTACAAAATCACCGGCGGCGAACCGCTCTGCCGCAAAGGCGCGACAAGCTTCATCCGGCGCTTGAAAGCCCTGCCCGGCGTGGGCAGCGTGACCCTGACCACCAACGGCTTTCTGCTCGGCCAGGCCGTTCCTGATCTGGCCGCCGCGCCGCTGGACAGCGTCACCGTCAGTCTGGACGCCTTTACGCAGGAAACTTTCAGCCGCATCACCCGCTCCGGAGTCTGTCTGGACGGCATCCTGAGGACCATGGATCAGGCGCGCGAAGCCGGCCTGCGCGTCAAAATCAATACCGTGCCCGTCGAGGGCGTCAACGAAACGGAACTTTTGCCCCTGGCTCGCTACGCTCTGGAAAAAGGCTTTCAGATCCGCTTCATTGAGCTGATGCCTGTGGGCAAAGGAAAAACCCACACGGGCGTTGGCTGTGACTCAGTCCGGGCCATGCTTGAGGCGGCCTTCGGTCCGCTGACGCCACTGCTGGAACGCACGGGCAACGGCCCGGCCGAATGCATGCGTGTGCGAGGCTACCCCGGCAGCGTGGGGTTTATCGCCGCGCTCAGCCATGCCTTCTGCGGCCGCTGCAACCGGCTCAGACTGACCTCCACCGGCTTTTTGAAAACCTGCCTGCACCACGAAAACGGTTGCGATCTCAAAGGTCCGCTCCGCGCGGGAGCATCCGATGCGGATCTGGCCAGAATTATACAGGAAACGGTGCGGACCAAGCCCAGGGCGCACGATTTTGCAACTTTGGCGACTTCCCGCGCGGAAACCCCGTTTTTGATGAACAGCATCGGCGGATAGGCGAATATTTCGGGGCGGCTCTGCCTCCCCGGCCCCTCCGGCAGGGGCATGATGCCCCTGCACCCGAATTGGGCACGGGTTTTCCGAATGCGGAAAATCCGTGCCGGAATGTGGGGTCAAGGGGTCTCAGACCCCTTGCAGGGGGCGCGGGGGACGGAGTCCCCCGATGTGGAAGGAGCAAAACAATGGGCGGTGTTGTTGCGGTTTGCGTCAGCGAAAACAAGGGTACGGCCAAAAAGCCCGTGCCCGGGGCGAAACTTGTCGAAAACCACGGTTTGGAAAACGACGCCCATGCCGGGAACTGGCACCGTCAGGTCAGCCTGATATCTTTGGAACGCGTTGAGGATTTTCGCCGCAGGGGGGCCATAGCGCCTTTCGGCTGTTTCGGCGAAAACCTGGTGGTGCGGGGCATTGATTTCGTCTCGCTGCCCCTAGGCGCACGCTTCGCCTGCGGCGACACATTGCTGGAGCTGACCCAGATCGGTAAAGAATGTCACACCCGTTGCCAGATTTTTTACAGCATGGGCGAATGCATCATGCCCTCTCAGGGCGTGTTCGCCAAAGTGCTGCGCGGCGGAAACATCCGCGCCGGCGACGAAATGACTGTGCTGTCGCCCGAGGAAAGCGCAGGTACTTTGGAAGCACAGGCGCGGCCGTACAGAGCCGCCGTGCTGACCCTCAGCGACAAGGGCGCCGCCGGGCAACGAGTGGATGAAAGCGGCAAACTGATAGGCGAAATTCTGAAGGCCAAAGGGTATGAAGTCGCCCGCCATGCCGTGCTGCCCGACGAGCGGGACGCCATCAGCGCGGAACTTGTCCGCCTGTGCGATGTGGAAAAGGTGGATCTCATTCTGACCACAGGCGGCACGGGCTTTTCCAAACGCGACGTGACGCCCGAAGCCACCCTCGCGGTGGTCACGCGGCTCTGTCCGGGCATACCCGAAGCCATGCGAGCCCTCAGCCTTGCCGTCACCAGACGGGCCATGCTGACCCGAGCAACGGCGGGCATCCGGAATGAAACGCTCATCGTCAATCTGCCGGGCAGCCCGAAAGCCGTGCGCGAATGCCTTGAATATGTTGTGGACGAGATTCGGCACGGGCTGGACATACTGACAGGCCGCGACGGCGAATGCGCCCGGTAGCGGCCGGGCTCGCGTAACACCGCGTCAGGCCGTCTGCAGCATTTTACGCTTGAAATAGCCGCTTAATGGCGGGCCGAGTTGATACGGGCCATCCTGGCCAAGCATTTCAGGCGTGAAATGCTCATTCCGCGCGTGGCTCATCCGCTGACCGGACAGTCAGCACAGGCACCGGCGAGGACTTCACCACCTCTTCCGCCACGGAACCGAAGACCAGACGGGGCAGGCCCTTTCGGCCCACGGTGCCCATGACGATCATATCGGCGCCGCTCTCCTGGGCCAGGGTCAGAATCTGCTCGGCCGGAACTCCCATGGCTACCCAGCTCTCCGCCTGCACTCCCTGAAAATTCTGCGCCATAAATTCGCCCATGCTTTTTTGCGCAAGGGCGCGGGAATCACTCTCCATCATATGAACATGAACGGGACTCATCTCATAGGTGGGCACGCCGTGGGGCATCCCCGTCGCAACATGCACAACCATGATCTCAGCGCCCAGAGCCCCGCCCAAAGTGATGGCGGCGTTCGCTACTTGCCGGCTGTTATCAAGCAAATCGACCGCGCAAAGAATCTTTTTGACGGATCGCATGGAAAACCTCCTTGTCTTGCGGCTTGCGCCCTCAAAGGGCTTTGCAAGCCCGCATAAAGGGTGCTCAAGACAAGGCCCGTGCCGGTGCGTACACAAGCGGGCGGCTTCCGCGGCGAGAAGGAGCGATGCAGCAAAGCGCTGTAGGGCCTTTTTTGCTATTATCAGAATACGGCAGAAGGCGAGTGCTGTCTATATAAAATACAGGATACGGCCGCCCCCCTGCCGAAACCTGAAAATTTTCCGCCTTGACTTATTTCAATATATATAGAATTATTGACATATGAAAATGCAACAAGCTGCCGCCATCTTTGAAGCCCTGTCGTTTGAGACGCGTCTCGCCATCTTCCGCCTGCTGGCCGAAAAGTCGTCCGACGGCATGGTGGCGGGTGAAATCGCGCGCCGACTGGACATTCCGGCCAGCAACCTGTCTTTCCACCTGAACGCCATCGCCCGCGCGGGGCTTGTCAGCGTCGAACGTCAGGGGCGGCACCAGCGCTACCGGGCGAACGTGGCCCCGGCGCAGGAAGCGGCGGCATGCCTTTCCTCATGCTGCCGCCGTAACCCGTCCCCGCGTTGGCGCGACGAAGAAATGGTGGATTAAGGCCTGTTCACGCAACGGCCCTGAAGCAATTTCACTTTGAAACTACTTGCAAGGATTTGTCCTCAAATCCTTTACAAGCCGGTGTGAGCTTTATAGGCCTGCATGGTATTGGCCAGAAGCTGGGCGATGGTCATGGGGCCGACGCCGCCGGGCACGGGGGTGACGGCGCCCGCCTTGTCCTTGACCCCTTCAAAGTCGCAGTCTCCGGTCAGGCCCGCATCCGTTCTGTTGATGCCCACGTCCACCACCACGGCACCCGCCTTGACCATGTCCGACGTGATGCAACGCGGTCTGCCCAGGGCCAGGAAAAGAAAATCCGCCTCGCGGCAGACGGCGCCGAGGTCGGGCGTTTTCGAGTGACAGACCGTGACCGTGGCGTCCACGCCGGGCGCGGCCAGCATCAAAGCCAGGGGCTTGCCCACAATGTTGCTGCGCCCCACCACCACGGCTTTTTTTCCGGCCGGAGAGAGTTTGTACCGTTCCAGCAGCGCCATGACCCCGGCCGGGGTGCAGGGCCTGAGGCCCGGCAGGCCCAAGGTCAGCCGCCCCATGTTCACGGGGTGAAAGCCGTCCACGTCTTTATGCGGCAGAATGCGCTCCAGGCAGCGCTGACTGTCCAGCCCTTCGGGCAACGGCAGTTGCAGCAGGATGCCGTCAATTTCGTCCCGCCCGTTCAGGGCGTCGATCAGCGCTTCCAGTTCCGCCTGACCCGTTGACGCGGGCAGCCGGTGCGCTTCGGACAGATAGCCCGCCGCAACGCAAGCCTTTTCTTTATTGCGCACGTAAACCTGCGAAGCCGCATCCTCGCCCACCAGAATAACCGCCAGGCCCGGCGCCCGGCCGGCCTTGGGCGCAAGACGCTTCACCTCTGCCGCCAGTTCCGACCGCATGGTCGCCGCCGTCGCCTTGCCGTCCAATATGATCATGGATGCTCCTGAGGGAGCTTGCGGGGGGACGGGGAAAAAATTTTAAACAACAGTTTTAGCCTACCCCCCCGCCCCCAACCTCATTAAAAAAAAAGTGGAACCGGTGTTAAGCTACACACCAGACAGATTGGAATTG
>JAVBRE010000182.1:0-20801 GCA_031548325.1 Desulfovibrionaceae bacterium | reverse complement strand
CACCATCCAGGTTGCCGCCGAACTGTCCGGAGCCAACGCGGAGACCATGGCCTCGTCCGTGGCCACGCCCCTGGAAAAAGAATTTTCCACCATCGCGGGCATGGATTCCATGACCTCGGTCAACGGCCTGGGTTCGTCGCGCATCATCCTGCAGTTCACTCTGGACCGCGACATCGACTCCGCGGCCCAGGACGTGCAGTCGGCCATCGCCCGCGCCCAGCGGCGTCTGCCTTCCGACATGACCAACCCGCCCAGCTTCCGCAAGGTGAACCCGGCTGACGCGCCCATTTTTTATCTGGCCATCACTTCGGATACCCTGCGTCTGTCCGACGTGACCGAATACGGCGAAAACTTCATCGGCCAACGCCTGTCCATGATCAGCGGGGTGGCCCAGGTCATGGTCTACGGCTCGCAAAAGTATGCGGTGCGGACCGAGGTGGACCCCCAGGCGCTCGCCGTCAAGCAGGTGGGCATCGACGAGGTGGCCCAGGCCCTGCGCACGGGCAACGTCAATTTGCCGGTGGGCACCATGACCGGCCCTTCCACTGAATACACCATCCAGAGTTCGGGCAAATTGATGGACGCGGCCGCCTACCGCCCGCTCATCGTGGCCTGGCGCAACGGAGCGCCCGTACGTTTGCAGGAGGTGGGTCGGGTCGTCGACGGAGTGGAAAACGACCGCCGCCGCAACTGGTTCAACGGCGTACCCGGCGTAACGCTTGCCATTCAGCGTCAGCCCGGCACCAACACCGTGGCCGTGGTGGACGCAATCAAGGCCATGCTGCCGTCCTTGCGCGCCCAGGTGCCCGCGGCCATCGACATGGTGGTTTCCTATGACCGCTCCCAGTCCATCCGGGCCTCGGTGGCGGACGTGAAATTCACCATGGGCCTGACCATCTGTCTGGTCATTCTGGTCATCTTTCTTTTTTTGCGCAACATCTCGGCCACCCTCATACCCAGCCTGGCCGTGCCCCTGTCCGTAGGCGGCGCCTTCGCCGTCATGCAGGTGGCGGGCTTTTCGCTGAACAACCTGTCGTTAATGGCGCTCACCCTGTCCGTGGGCTTTGTGGTGGATGACGCCATCGTCATGCTTGAAAATATCGTCCGCCACATGGAAGAGGGCAAAACCCGCATGCAGGCGGCGCTCGACGCGTCGAAAGAAATCGGCTTCACCATTTTATCCATGACCCTGTCCCTGACCGCGGTCTTTATTCCCGTGCTGTTCATGGGCGGCATCGTGGGCAGGCTGTTCCACGAATTCGCCGTCACCATCGCGGCGGCCATTCTCGTTTCCGGCTTCGTGTCCCTCAGCCTCACCCCCATGCTGTGCAGCCGTTTTCTGCAGCCCGTGACTCAAAACCAGAGACAGCAGGGCTTTTCCGGCCTGATGGAGCGCATTTTCGACAAATGGCTGGCCCTGTACCGCTATACCCTGAAAATCGTACTGCGCTTCAGATTCGTTGTGCTGCTGCTCTCTTTCGGTGTGCTGGCGGCCACGGGCTGGCTGTTCATGGTCGCGCCCAAAGGTTTTTTGCCTCTTGAAGACAACGGACACATCATGATCCAGACCGAGGGCATTCAGGGCAGCTCGTACGAAAACATGGCCATTCACCAGCAGCAGCTTGCGGCCATTATCGAAGCGGACCCCGCCGTCAAATACTACATGTCCGTTGTCGGCGCCTCCGGCGGCCAGGTTTTCGGCAACTCGGGCTTCATGGGCATCACCCTCAAGGACAAATCCGAGCGCAAAGAGCACGCCACAAGCGTCATTCGCCGGCTGCGGGCCAAATTCGCCGAGGTGCCGGGCATCAGGGCCTATCCCATGATCCCCCCGCCCATCCGCATCGGCGGATCCAACACCAAAAGCCTGTACCAGTTCACCTTGCAGAGCCCCAACACAGAGGACCTGTATTCGCAGGCATCCGCCTTTCTGGACAAAGTGCGCCAACTGCCCCAGGTGGTGGATGTGGCCACGGACTTGCAGATACGCAACCCGGAAGTGCGCATCAGAATCAACCGCGACAAGGCTTCCGCCCTGGGCATTTCCGCCCAGCAACTGGAAGACGCGCTCTCTTCGGCCTACAGCACCCGAGAGGTCAGTTCCATCCGAGCGGCCACCAACGATTATCCGGTCATTCTGACCGTTGAAAAACGCTTTCAGCGCAACCCCGAAGCCCTGAAACTGCTGGAAGTGCGCAGCGCGTCCGGCAAGCTGGTGCCTCTTTCCACCCTGGTCGAAACCGACACCGGCGTGGGACCCATGTCCGTGAACCACTCCGGACAATTGCCCTCGGTGACCATCTCTTTCAACCTGGCGCCCGGTTATTCGCTGGGCCAGGCCGTGGACGCGGTAAAACAACTGGCCGCCCTTTCCCTGCCCGCATCCGTGTCCACAACTTTTCAGGGCACGGCCCAGGCATTTCAGGAGTCTTTCGCCAACCTCTGGGTGCTGCTGATTCTGGCCATTCTGGTCATCTACATCGTGCTGGGCATTTTGTACGAAAGCTTCATCCACCCCCTGACCATTCTTTCCGGCCTGCCCTCGGCCGGGGTCGGCGCCCTGGCGACCCTGACCCTGTTCGGCAAGGACCTGGACATCTACGCTTTCGTGGGCATCATCATGCTCATCGGCATCGTCAAAAAGAACGCCATCATGATGATCGACTTCGCTCTGGAAGCGCAGCGCAAGGAACATCTGCTGCCGGAACAGGCCATCTTTGACGGGGCTCTTGTGCGTTTTCGGCCGATCATGATGACCACCATGGCCGCGCTGATGGGCACTTTGCCCATCGCCCTGGGCCACGGCGCGGGAGCCGAGGCCCGCCAGCCGCTGGGCCTGGCCGTGGTCGGCGGCCTGATAGTCTCGCAGTTGCTGACCCTGTACCTTACCCCGGTCTATTACGTGTACCTGGACAAAGTGCAGTACTGGTTCATGCGCGCTTGCGGCATGAAATGCGAGGAACGGGGCACGCCGTACGAAAAACCCAAACGGGCGTGGTAAAAGAGTGGATAATCAACCAAGCCTTTTCCAAAAAGGATTTATAGCCGCTTTTGACGCCGGTCTGCCTGCCCCTTCCGCCTGGAAGCATATCCGGCTTGGAGCCCTCCATCTTTGGCATGACGTCCGCAAGCCCGTCGCTTGGCGGCAAAAAGAGGCCGAGTGGGTTTGCATCATCGGTGAAGCCTTTGACCTTGTGGCTCCCGTTGAAAGCACAGAATGGGACTTGGCCGACGCGCTGTTGGATATGAACGAACAAGAGCGGGTTCGGTGCGCCGCCATGTTCGCGGGTCGTTTTGTCTTATTTTGGGGGGATGAAAGTAACGCCAAAGCCATTACAGATGTATGCGCTCAGCAAATGTGCGCATACACGACGAAAAACGATTTTATTATTTCGTCACACGCGCGTCTTATTGCGGATATTATTAATGCGAAAAAGGATCCTCTTTATAGATTTACTAGAGAATATTTTAATTCATTCAAACTGACCATGTATTCTTTTCCCAATGGAATAACACGTTGGGAGAATGTTTCTTTACTTTCCCCGAACATTATCATTGACTGTAAATCAAGAACTTTGACGCGATTTTGGCATTACCAATTTTCTGACTCACTGAGTACTGATGAAGCTGTGGATATTTTTATTCAATCAGCACAAAAACAAATACATAAAATTTTTTATCAAAATAAACACCTAAGATATGTCTCGTCACTTACTGCTGGAATAGATTCAAGAGTGACAGTATCTTTGTTGCGAGATTATTTAGATAAGGTAACTTTTTTTACATATCCAAATCCTGTATGCTGGTCAGATATACTTGTTGCAAAAAAGATTGCAAAAGACATAAAATTAAAGCATATCATATTACCTGTAGAACCAGAAAAAGCAACCAAGACCGTAAAAATACTTGAACGCAGTTTACTCCGATGGCACAAACCATTTGTCGTACATGCCTATACTCAGCTATTTCCGGATAATCCTCTTTTTCTCCGTTCCAACATTTCAGAAATCGGCCGCAAGGTCCATTACCAGGAAAAAATGCGACAGGCGGGCATTACTCCCCCGGGAAATCCTTCCGGCTGGTTCCTTGCCTGCATGTGGCTTCGTTTCAGGACAACTGATCCCGACCCCGCCATCGCCGCTCTGTTTGACGACTGGATCGTGAAAGTCGAGCTAGAATCTCTTGACTGGAAAAATGTCGATCTTTGCGATATATTCTTTATGGAACACCACATGGCGTTTTGGCTCAGCACTGTAAATCTTGAGACCGACTTCGCGATGACCACGCACGCGATCTTTAACTGCCGCTCAACCGTTTCGGCTTTCTTGCGCGTGCCGTACGAAGAGCGTTCAAACAACAACGCCACCCACCGGCAGGTGATCGACAGGTTATGGCCGGAATTGAACGCCTATCCCGTCAATCCAACGCGAAAGGCATGGAAGCTGTTTGTCGCAGAACAGAAAGAAATAGCTCTTGCCGCAAAACAGAAAAGAATAGCTCTCGCTGAAAAGCGAAAACGGAAGGCGCTCGCCGTAAAGCCGCCCAAAGCCCCCCGTCCGCGGCATCGCAAAAATCTCCTGCAAAAAATATTGACCAGACTGCTCTCCATTTTCAAACGATCTCCCCCAAAGCCCTGAACACCTGCGGCATGAAATGCGAGAAGCGGGGCACGCCGTACGAAAAACCCAACCGGGCGTGGTAGGCGTCTGTGAGGTGAAACGGGCCGCCGACATTTCAGCCGGTCAGGAGCAATCCATGCGCAACCTTGACGACCTGCGGCCCTTCATGGACGAGTTGGCCGCGTCCTGTTCCAACCCGATGTCCTACGGCTTTTCCGACCTCGACGGCCTTTTGCCGGAAGCTCTTCGCGCCTACCCCCGCGCCGTGACCCTGGCTCTGCGCCTGGACGACGCGCTGATCGATTCCATCAGAGGCGGACCGCATGCCGCGTACTACGCGGAATACAAGCGGGTGAACGCCCTGCTGGACGATCTGTCCGGGCGCATTGTGGAAGATCTGCGGAGCGCGGGGCATGCCGCTCACGCCATAGCTTCCGCCCAGCGGGTGGATTTTGTGAACATCCTGGGGGAATTTCCGCACAAAACCGGCGCGGTGCGTTCTGGCCTCGGCTGGATAGGCCGCTCTTCCCTGCTGGTCACCCGCGCCTACGGCCCCCGTTTGCGTCTGGGCACGGTGCTCACGGACCTGGCTTTGGGAACCGTGCCCGAAGCGACGCAGCGGCCGTTCTGCGGTTCCTGCGCGCTTTGCGTCGAGGCCTGCCCCGCAGGGGCCATCAAGGGCGAAGCCTGGCAACCGGGGCTGGAACGAAGCGCCCTTCTGGACGCCAAAGGCTGCGAAGACTGGAAAAAGGAGCACTATCCCCAGTTTGACGGCATGATCTGCGGCATCTGCGTGGCCGTCTGCCCCCACGGTCGGCCTGGACAAGCGGCAAAAGCGCGCGGCTGAACACCTCCGAAAAAGGCCTGACCCCGCCTTTGCGCCCTATCCTCGCCCTCGCTCAAAAAAGGCCCCGGCATACTCCATCACGCCGCCCAAAGGCGCGCTGCCGGCCTGCAGGTCGCAGGCCATAAAATTTTCGGCAGGAACGTCAAAAGGCGCTTTGATGCCGTATTGCGACGCGGGCCGGTAGCCGAAGCGCGGATAATAGGCCGCGTGGCCCAGCACGACGCTGAAACTGTGCCCCATACCCCTGGCGATCCTGTGCCCTTCCCGTATCAGCGCGGCGCCCACGCCCCTGCCCTGCGCGGCCGGAATCACGCTCACCGGGGCCAGGGCCAGGACCTCGGCCCTGCCCACCCGGCCGCGGGTGAACATGATATGGCCGATAATGACCCCATCTTCTTCCGCCACCAGAGCCAGTTCCGGAATATAGGCGTCCCCGGCCCGCAGCCGTTCCACCAGATTCTGCTCGTCCCCGTCCGTATGCTCGGCCCCGGCAAAAGCCTTCTGCACCAGCCGCCGCACGGCCGGGAAGTCAACGGAATTTTCCGCGCGTATGGCGAATTTCATTGTTGCCCCAGAAGTGACGCCAAGATTCTGACAACCGGCTTTACCTCTTTCACCTTTCTTTTCCGAGCCGGATAAAGCCTTCGTTCAGGTCTTCTTTCAAATCTTCCAGGTCTTCCAGGCCGATCTGCAGACGCAGGCTGATTCCGCCGGGTTTCCAGTCCGTCACGCTGCGGTAGTCGGAACAGTCAAAGGGCACGATCAGGCTTTCAAAGCCGCCCCAGGAATAGCCCATACTGAAAAGGCGCATGTGGTCAAGCATGGCGGCCAGGCCCTTTTTGCCGTACTTGCCGTCCAGAATGACGGAAAACACGCCCGAAGACCCCGTGAAGTCGCGCCGCCAGAGGGCATGGCCGGGGCAGTCGGCAAAAGCCGGATGCAGCAGTTTGGCCACCTCGGGCCTTGATTGCAGCCAGCGGGCCATTTCCAGCCCGCGTTTTTCCGCTTCTTTCATGCGCAGTTGCATGGTTCTGAGGCCCCGCAGGGCCAGAAAGCAATCTTCCGCGCCCGGCAACATGGACATGGCTTCATAGGTCGCCCGCAGCCTCGGCCACAGGGTCTTATTCGCCGAAACAAGCCCCAGCAGCAAGTCGGAATGCCCACCGAGATATTTTGTGCCCGCTTCCAATGAAATATCGCAACCATGCGCGTGCGCCTTGAAAAAAATCGGACTGGCCCAGGTGTTGTCGATGACGGTGGTGATGCCGCGCTGTCGGGCCAAGGCGGCGACGGCCGGCACGTCCTGCACCTCGAAACTCTGCGAGCCGGGAGACTCCAAAAAAATCACGGCCGTCTCGGGCCGGATCAAAGCCTCGATACCGTCGCCTATCAGGGGGTCATAATAACCGGTCGTCACGCCGAAACGCCTGAGAAGACCCTCGCAAAAATTGCGCGTGGGGCGATAGACGCTGTCCGTGACCAACAGATGGTCGCCCGCCTTCAGCGTGGCGAAAAGAGCCAGCGCGATGGCCCCCAGGCCGGAAGGGACCATGACCGTACCCGCCGCCCCGGCCAAAGCCGACCAGGCGTCCTCCAGTTGGGCAATGGTCGGCGTGCCCGCCGTGCCGTAAGCGAAACGGGCGCGGCGCGCCTCAAGATCCGCCAGGGTTTTAAACACGACTGTGGAGCCCCGGTACACCGGGCAGTTTACAAAACCTTCTTGCGCCGCCGGATCACGGCCGAGCAGGGTAAGTTGCGTGCCGAGGCCGTAGCGGGAAATATCTCTGTGCAGTGCCATGCTTTCCTCGTTTCGTTTAGGCGCGTTAATTTTGAGGCTATGCAATTCAAGACTCGCCAGGCATGGTATCGAATTCATAGAACAAGGTGAAATTATATAAACAAAACGACACGTTTTGCGGGCACCCGCTTCGCGTCTGCCGAGCAGTTTCAAAATAAAATTGCTATTCGCTCTCGTTGAACGGAAAGCTGACCCTGGCCGGACCTTCAAGCACGGGCGCGCCAATACGCTCGGCAATGGCCCGCAGCATACCCGTGAACACCAGGCGATGAAAGGGCGTCACCGCATACCAGTACGCCCGGCCCGGCAGCCCGGCCGGCCTGAAATACAGACTGAGCGCCAGTTCCGTGCCGGGTTTTTTTGCCGCGCCTTCTCTAGGGTTGACGCGCAGGTCCAGCAGGCCTTCGCCGGGCAGGCGCATTTCCGTGAACAGCAGCAGGCGTTTTTGCGGCTGAATGTCCAGCACCCGCCAAAAGTCCAGGCCGTCGCCCACCGAAAGCTGCTCCATGCTGCGCCGGCCCCGGTGCGCGCCTGGACCGCCGATGAGTTTATCCATAAGGCCGCGCAACCGCCAGAGCGCATTTTTACTGTACCAGCCGGTTGTGCCGCCTATATGCACGATCATTCGCCAGACCTCGTCCGCTTCGGCGTCCAGGCGAACGGCATAGGCGTCGTTGTAAATAGCGGACCCGGCGTAACGCGCATCGCCGCGCAGCACCCACTCCGGCACGGGCGGCAGCCCGGCGTCGAACCAGCTGCTTTTGACCGACTGATGCCGCATGTGGCCCAGCGCCCGCTCAATGGCCGTGCGGATGGGGGTCAAGGTCAAGGGAATGATGTCGCGAATGTTGTTTTCGCCGCAGACGACCTCATTGCGCATGCCCGCGATCAGGGGCCGGGCCAACGCGCCGGGAATGGGCGTGATCAGGCTGACCCAGGCGGCGGTCAGGCCCAGCGGCAGGCCGGGAAAGGGGATGAAAAAGCGTTTTTTCAGTCCGGCCGCGTCGGCGTACAGGCGAAAGAGGTCCCGATAGCTGAGAATGTCCGGCCCGCCGATGTCATAGGTATTGCCCGCCGTTTCCGGGTGTTCGAGCACGCCCGCGAGATAGGCCAGGGCGTCGGTGACGGCAATGGGCTGGGTGCGCACGCGGGTCCATTTGGGGGTTATCATCACCGGCAGCCGTTCCACCAGCCAGCGGATCATCTCAAAGGAAGCGGAACCCGCACCGATGATCTGGGCCGCGCGCAAAGTGGTCAACGGCGCGTCGGACAAGGAGAGAATTTCGGCCACTTCGGCCCGCGAGCGCAAATGCGCGGACAGGCGCGGGTCGTCGGGCAAAAGGCCCGACAAATAAACGATGCGCCGCACGGAAGAGCCTTTGAGGGCCTTGACCATCGCGCGGGCCGCGCGCCTGTCCGCGTCGCTGAAATCTTCGTAACGGTCCTCCATGCAGTGGACCAGGTAATAGACCGCCGCGCAGCCTGCAACCGCCTTGCGCACGGCATCAAGGTCGTGCATGTCGCCCTGGACCACTTCCAGGTTCGGGTGCCCGCCCCAGGGCCGCGAACGGACTTTGCGGCCGTTGCGGGACAGCACCCGCACCAGGTAGCCCTTCTGCAGCAAAATGGGAACAAGGCGGCCGCCCACGTACCCGGTCGCGCCCGCCACCAGTATGGGTTCGCTCATGGGGATCTCCCCTTCAATAATACCTATCAGGGGCTTTGAGCAAAAGCAATTCGGCCGGGCGGCGGCGTCTTTGGCGCGATACGGCGTCAGGCTGCCTTTTTGTATTGCCAGGGAAGCACTGATTCATTCGCCTTTCGGAAACGCCGAGTTTTTTTGTTTGGCAAGGCGCGAGCTTTTTTTCAAGCAGCGGCTGGACTCTTCCGTCCTGCCCTGCTTGAAAAAAGGCGAGCAACGCAGTCCAAACGGAATAAATCGGCGTTTCCCTAAAAGAGACCATTACCCCTGCCCCTTGAATGCGAGAGGCAGGGGGTGTAATAAAACATCGGGTCAAAGTTCCGGTTTTTTCAGTCACAGGAGACATCCCATGAACAGCGCGCGCATCAGGCCGGCGCGGCAGGGGGATGCAGCGGCCATCGCCCGCATTTACGCCCCCTATGTCGAACATACGGCCATCAGCTTCGAGACCGCCGCTCCTGACCGGCAGGTTATGAAAGAGCGCATCAAAGCCGTCAGCGAACACTACCCCTATCTGGTCTGCGAGGCCGACGGCGTTGTCGCCGCCTATGCCTACGCCGCAAGGCACATGGAACGGGCCGCCTACCAATGGAACGCCGAGATATCCTTTTATGTGGACAGCGCCTTTCACCGCCGGGGTTTCGGAGCCGCCCTGGCCGGCGCGGTCATGGACGTTCTGGGACTTCAGCGCATTCGCAACGTCTACGGCATCGTGGCCCTGCCCAACCCCGGCAGCGAAGGCCTGCTGCGCCGCCTGGGTTTTCAGCTTCTGGGCGTTTTGCCGAAAACAGGCTACAAGTTCGGACAATGGCACGATGTGGGTTTTTTCGGCACAGCCGTCGCGCCGGACCACCCGGATCCGCCGGAACCCATACCCGCGAGCCGGATCGACGAAGCCGCTCTGAAAGGGATTTACGCCGCGCGTGCGGCGACGCTCGGCCAGTGTCGCGCCCTCAAAATTCGCTGAAAAGACGGAAGGAATTTGCCATGCCCTTCGTATTTCGCGCCTTTCTCCGCATCCTGCTGCTTGCGGCCCTCTGCCTGATCGCGGGCTGCGCCAAACCCACGGTCACGGTGGACGCGTTCAGCGGCAAGGCGGAGAAAGTTTCGGCCGACGCGCGTTACATCATTCTGCCCGGAGCAACGGATGTAGACCCCGGCGACCTCACCTTCACCGAATACAAAATCCATCTGGAAGGCATGCTGCGCAATTTGGGATATGCGGTCACGGACGACAAGACGAAAGCCGGAGCCGTGGCGTTTCTGTCCTGGAGCAGCCGCGAGACAGTCCAGTACAGCGCTTCGCCCGGCGTGGGCGTAGGCATAGGGGTCGGGTCCGGCGGCTACTATGACCGTGACCGGGACTGGGGCGGGGGCCGCTTCTTTGGCCTGGGCGTCGGTTTTCCCTTGGGCGGCGGCGAAAGCTATGCCCGCTGGCGGCACAACGTCACCCTGGACGCGAAAAGCCTCGACCCGGCGGGCGTTCCGGACAAAAGCCTGTGGAAGGTGAGGCTCGGCGCCGACAGCAACGAAGACAACCTGCGCGTGCTCATGCCCGCCATGCTGGATGCGGCCAAAGCCTATATCGGCAAAGATACGCCTGGTCCCGTGACCGTGGAGATGAAAGAATAAACAAGCGGGGCGTCGCCCCCGGCAAAAGGCTACCCCCCTGCAACCCCTTATGGCGGACGCTATGCTGAACATCACCGTATTGCTGGAAAACGAAGCCTCATCTCCAAACCTGCGCAGCGAGCACGGTCTGTCTCTGCTCCTCTCCTGCGAAGGCAAAACCTTTCTTTTTGACGCCGGCGAAAGCGACGCCTTTTTGCATAACGCCGAGATTTTGGGCGCGAACCTGGACGCGGTGGGCACCGTTGTGCTGTCCCACGGGCACCACGATCACACGGGCGGGTTGGAGCACGCCCTGCAGCGCTTTGCCGGGCATGCCCGTCGGGCCGGAGAATGCTCCCGCCTGCCCATGCCCGAGATCGTTCTGCACCCTGACGCCCTGCTGCCCCGCCGCAAGACAGCGGCGGAAAAAGATCCGGGCAAGTATATCGGCATGCCGGAACAAACCATCGCCCTGCTGCAAAGCCGGCCCTTGCGGATGGGCACAACCCCGTTGCAACTGACGGAAAACCTGCTTTACCTGGGTGAAATTCCGCGAAAGCATCTGGAAAATCAGGCCCTGCTCGGCGAGATCAAACGACCCGGCGGCTATGAGCCCGACCGCATTCTGGATGATTCGGCCCTGGTTTACACCCTGAAGGCGAACGGAGAAAAAAATCTGGTCGTCATCGCCGGCTGCGCGCACTCGGGCATCATCAACATCGTCGAGCAGGCCAAAGCGCTCACCGGGGTCGACCGTGTGCGCGCCGTAATCGGCGGCATGCACATGAAGGACGCGACGGACGCGGTGAAACAACAAACCCTGCGCTATTTTGAAGAGCAGGATATCGCCCTGCTTTACGGCTGCCATTGCACGGGCGACGCCCTGAACGGCGTTGCGAGGCAAAAGCCCCTGCACGCCGGGGACCGTTTGGAGTTTTAGACAGAGCCATCACGAGCGCTTTTTTGCTCCGGAAAACAAAAAATCCTCTCGCACGGCACCGTCTAAGGATATGAAACAAGGACATTTCCACAGGAAAACGAATGGGACCCAGGGCAAAGCGACAGTATACAAAGGAGTAGCGGCTTTGTTTGTCGTCAGGCGAGGAAGACGAGATTTCGGCGACGGGAGTGTACTCTGCTGGTACCTGACCGGCGCCGAAATCGATGTCTGACGAAGCATCACGGCAAACAGAGCCGCTACTCCAGCCAGATGAGGCCTGCCTGCCTGCCCCCATCCCCCCGCCGGTGGGAAAAAAACAGCCCCGGCAACGAGTAGGTGCACAGATCCAGCCCATAGATATTGCCGGGCTTGAGGCCCGCCAGCGTGAGCTGGTCGCGCGTCAGCCGCCACAGGTCCATGCAGCGCGTTTCCCGGTTGTACCAGGGCGCAAACTCCGGCGGCCATTCCGCATCAAAGTTCACGAACTCCGCATGCCCCAGACTGGGGCCGCGCACGGCCCGCACATCAGCCGGGTCCAGTTTGTAGGCGGCGCAAAAATCCGCGACCCCGCTCTGCGGAAAACGCAGGGCATTGCCCCGCCAGCCCGCGTGCAAGGCGGCCGCATACCCGGCCGGATGGGCCAACAAAATGGGCTGGCAGTCGGCGGTCTTGATGCACAGGATTTGGCCGGGGCGGCCGGTGGCAAGGCCGTCGGCCTCATGCTCCGGCCCCTGTTCAAGGTCCATGGGTTCCGGGTCGATGAGCATCGCGTTGCCGTGCACCTGAAAGACCTCGGCCCAGCTTGAGGCGCCCGGCATTGCCAGCAGTTTTTTGCGCGCCGAAACCGTTTCCCCAAGATCCGAAGCGCTGTTTTTCGCCGTGTGCAGCGATATGTTTCCGGCCTGACGGGTAGTGAAGGCGCAGCGCGCGCGCGGCAGGCCGGGAAAAGCGAAAGCGACAAGGCCGCCGCAAAGGTCGGTCACAGCCATAGCAGACCCTCTTCGGTAGCCAGGGCGGAAATCCGCGTGTCCCAAGCTTCCGTGGCAATACTGTCCAGTATTTGAAACGCGTAGGCCAGGCCGATGCGGGGCGCGTCCGCCATGGCCGGATCAGCAAAAAAACGGTCATAATAGCCGCCGCCCTGACCCAGGCGGTAGCCCCGCCGGTCAAAGGCCAGGCCCGGCACGATAATCAGGTTCGGAATCCGGCCGCCGGATCGAGCGCCGGGGGGTATGGCGGGTTCCGGAATGCCCAGCAGCCCTTCAGTCAGATCTTTTTTCGCAGCGCAAGGCAGAAAGAGCATTTGACCTTTGGGCAGTGTGGCCGTATGCGGCAGCAGGACCTCTTTGCCGCCGTTCCAGGCCGCTTCCAGCAGCAGACGGGTGTTTGTTTCGCGCCCCACCGCGAAATACAGCGCCACGGAACGGGCTTTTTGCCAGGCGCTTGAAGTCAGAATATGCTTCTGAGCGGCCAGAGACAGACGAGCCGCCTCTTCTTCGGCAAGGGCGTCCCGTTGCCTGCGCATGATGGTGCGCAAAGTTTTTTTATCGGCGGCGGGAGAAGTTGCGGCAGAAAAAGTTTCGGGCATGCGGCCTCCGGATTCGAACTCGCGGTACTGTACGCGCAAATGGCGCCCCGCGGCAAGCCGGCGCCGGCGCAGCATCACGGCAAACCGGGCCGCTTCGCCGCGACGAAAAAAGCCTTCCGGCAAGAACCGAAAGGCCATGACAGGTCGCGGCGGGCCGCGCTTACTTCATACGGTAGGTGATACGTCCACGGGTCAGATCATAGGGAGACAGCTCCACCTTGACCCGGTCGCCGGGCAGAATGCGGATATAAAACTTGCGCATCTTGCCGGAAATGTGCGCCAGCACTCCGTGGCCGTTGTCCAGGTCAACCCGGAACATGGCGTTGGGCAATGCTTCCTGTACCACGCCATCCACTTCTATGGCATCTTCTTTAGCCATGCATCCTCCACAAAATCCACAATAAGCAAAAATATATTGCACACTTTTCGCCTCAAGTCAAGGCGAGGAGTCTTGAAGTTGCAGACAGGCCAATTCATCCGGCAGAGCAAGAAGTCCGGGCAGACTTTCGCGCCAGGCGGCGGGGTCGCTTTCAACCAGCCCCGGCGCCGCGCGAAAACGGGTGAGAAAGGCCCCGCGTTCTTTGCGCCACAGGGCTTTCGCCTTCGGCGCGGGCGGCCGGGCGAGCAAGGTATGAATCCGGGCGCGCAGAGTGTTCAGGCCGGCTCCCGGCAGCCCGGCCTGCCAGCCCGTCAGCCAGGGGGTACGGGCAAAAAACAGCCCTCTGCCTTCGCCCGCGCGAAAAATATCCGTCACGGCATCGCGCAAAAACAAAAGATCCGGATCATTCCAGGCCAAGGGCAACGCGGCCACGTTCCAGGCCGCTACCCTTTCCCGCTCCGGCGAGAGGCCGCTCAGGCGGCGCAGCAGGTGCGCCAGCCAGACGTTGGCCTGGGGAGAATCCGGAGTTTCCAGATGGCTGTATGAAAGTGTGTACCCGCCCCGGCCGTATGCGCCGTGTATCAGGCAGGGTGCGCCGCGCATGAAAGCGAAGGCGGGATCCCCTTCTGAAGCGAAAGCGGCCGAAGCGTCGCCCAGTTGAAAATCCGGGCCGGGTTCCTGGTAGGCCGCCAGCACGGTAACATCGTTGCCGGCCGGAGCGAAACGGCCAGGCCACCATACGGGCAACAGGGGTCTTGCCGGCAGATCGGGCGGAGTCAGTTCATGGGGCGTCGCGTCGACAAAAACGTGCCCGCTCATGAAATGCTGCGAACGGTCCGCGTAGCCGGCCCGGCCCCAGGGGCAGAGAGCCAGACCTCCGTCGCCGGACAAGGCCAGACCCGCGCCGCCGCAAAACCCCAGGTACTGCCCGCCGGAAGCCACATAGGCCCGGATGGCCGCAAGGCCCGCCGGGCCCAGCGCTCTTGCCTTTTGCCGGGCAAACCCGCCGGGAACCAGCAGCAAAGCCGGTTTTTCTGCAGCAAGGCGGCCGTCGGCAATTTCCGCCGCGCGCACGATGCGCAAAGGCAGGCCCATGGAGCGCAGACTCCATTCGGCCAGCAGGCCCCAAATTTCAGAAGCGTCCCAAAGAAGGTGCGCTATCACGTTTTTTGCCTTTTCCGCCGTTCCATTCGTTTTTCCGCCTTCGGCAGTCCGTCTAGGGTAATTACGGCTTGAAATCCGGCTGGTACTCATTCTCGCGCATCATTTTTTCGCCCTCGGCCGCTGAAAGTTGCGTGGTCCTGATCTCGTTGCCCCACACGTTGTCCAACTCCACGGTGAAATACAGGCGTTCCCCGACGGCAACATTGATCTTCAGGGTATAGGCCCTGGCGTCCTTGGGAAAGTTGTTCGGAAAACGAGCCACCAGGGTATGCTGCCCGGGCCTAACCTTCAGGATGGTATAGGCCCCCGCTTCCAGAGCGAAAATATCCAGGGCGTCCACGGCGATATCAAAGGGAATGCCTCGGCCGAAAACCGCGTGCGGCCGGATGACCACCAGTTCCGCCGCGTCCGGTCCCGCGGGCGGCAGACTGTTCACAGGGCCCAAAGCGCAGCCGGCGGCCGACAACAGCAGCAACACCGCCATACTCAAAATGAGAATTCTTTTGTTCATACAGCCTCCGCATTGTTGCGCCAGTAAGCAAAAAAACGAACGCAACATCATTATATTCAAAATGAGAATTATCCCGACACAAAGATCCGCTTCTTGCCTTTCCCTCGTATCAGCAGCGCCCCTTGCCCGCAACTTTCTCCTTCACGCTGATCCGCTTTGCGTTTCCCGGCAAAAGAAGCTAGAAGATGCGGATTCACCATTTGCAATAGCCGGAGACCGCGCATGAGCGAACAGAACCTGCCCAAGGGCTACGAGCCCAAAGACGTGGAAACGCGCTGGAAAGAGCGCTGGGAAAAAGAAAAAACCTTCACTCCCAGCCTGGAAGCGGCCCAAAGCAACCCCGAGGGCGTCTATTCCATCGTCATTCCTCCGCCCAACGTCACGGGCAATCTGCATATCGGCCACGCCCTGAACCTCACCCTGCAGGATATTCTCTGCCGCCATGCGCGCCAGTTGGGCAAAACCGTGCTCTGGGTGCCGGGCTGCGACCACGCGGGCATCGCCACTCAGAACGTGGTGGAACGTCGTTTGAAAGAGGAAGGCAAAAATCGCAACGATCTCGGCCGGGAAGCCTTTATCGAGCGCGTCTGGCAATGGAAACAGGAGTACGGCGACAACATCAAGGGGCAGATCAAGGCCATGGGCGCGTCCGTTGACTGGACGCGCGAACGCTTCACCATGGACGAAGGCCTGTCGCAGGCCGTCAGACAGGTCTTTGTGCGTCTGTATCGCGAAGGCCTGATTTACAAGGGTGATTACATCATCAACTGGTGCGCCCGCTGCCACACGGCGCTGGCCGACGACGAGGTGGAACACCACCCGCGCAAAAGCCATCTCTGGCAGATACGCTACCCGCTGGAAGACGGGTCCGGTTCTCTGGTCATCGCCACCACCCGGCCGGAAACCATGCTGGGCGACACCGCCGTGGCCGTGCACCCGGACGACGAACGCTATAAACAATGTATCGGCAAGCATGTGATCCTGCCGCTTTTGAACCGGCGCATTCCGGTTATCGCCGACGCCTACGTGGACATGAAATTCGGCACCGGCGCGCTGAAGGTCACCCCTTCCCACGACCACAACGACTGGGACCTGGGCCGCAAGCACAACCTTGAATTCATTCAGATCATGGACGATATCGGCCGCATGAACGAAGCGGCCGGGCCGTACGCCGGGCTGCACAAGGACGAAGCCAGAAAGCGCGTGGTCGAAGACCTGGAAAAAAGCGGCGCTCTGGTCAGCGTCGAAAATTACGAGCACAGCGTGGGTCTGTGTTATCGCTGCAAAGAAATCATCGAACCGCACGTTTCCACCCAGTGGTTCGTAAAAGTCGGACCGCTGGCGGCCAAGGCCAAGGCGGCCATGGCCGCCGACGATTCCGCCGGCACCCGCATCTATCCCCCTTCCTGGCTGAAGACCTATTACAACTGGATGGACAACATCCGCGACTGGTGCATCAGCCGCCAAATCTGGTGGGGGCACCGCATTCCGGCCTGGACCTGCGATTCCTGCGGCAAACTGATAGTGGATATGGACGCGCCGGACGTCTGTCCGGACTGCGCGGGAACGGCCTTCGCCCAGGACGAGGACGTGCTTGACACCTGGTTCTCTTCCGCGCTCTGGCCTTTTTCCACCTTGGGCTGGCCGGAAAAAACCGGGGAACTGAAGCTTTTTTATCCCACGTCCGTGCTGGTCACGGGCTTTGACATCCTCTTTTTCTGGGTGGCCCGCATGATGATGATGGGCATCCACTTCATGGGCGAAGTGCCCTTTCGCCACACGTATATTCACGCCCTGGTGCGCGACGCCGAGGGCAAAAAAATGTCGAAATCCACGGGCAACGTCATCAATCCTCTGGAAATGATCGAACAGTTCGGCACGGATTCTCTGCGCTTCACGCTTACGGCTTTCGCGGCCATGGGCCGGGACATCAAACTTTCAGTGGACCGCATCGAAGGCTACCGCCACTTCGTGAACAAGATCTGGAACGCGGCCCGCTTCGCGCTCATGAACTTTGAGGACGGCGCCTTCGTGAAAAAGGCCGTGGATCTTGGAGCCGTCACCGGCAGCCACCACCAGTGGATACTGCACCGCCTGGAAGAGGTGAAGGAATCCACCAAAGCCTCCATCGCGGACTACCGCTTCAACGACGCGGCCCAGAACCTGTATACCTTCCTCTGGAACGAAATCTGCGACTGGTATCTGGAACTTGTCAAGCCGGACATGGCCGAAGGCGGAATGCGCAAAGCCGCGGCGCAGTATGTGCTCTGGACCGTCCTGCGTGAAACCCTGCTGTTGCTGCACCCGGTCATGCCCTACGTCACGGCCGAAATTTGGGCTGCTCTGCCCGGCCATGAACAGAGCGACATCGCAATGGAACTCTTTCCGGCCCCCCGGCCCGCCTGCGTCAAGCCCGAGGCCGCCATGCAAATGGAGATGATCCAGGCGGCGATCAGCGCCGTGCGCACCATTCGGGCGGAGCTTTCCATCGCCCCTTCGGCGAAACTGACCGCCATCATCCGGCCCGCCGACGCATCCGCCGCGGTCGCGCTGGAAAGCCACCGGGCCATGATCCTTTTTCTGGCCCGTCTGGGCGATCTGGTCATCGACCCGGCCGCGGCCGCGCCCAAGGCCTCGGCCAGCCAGGTGGCGGCGGGCAACGAAATCATCGTGCCTTTGAGCGGCGCCGTGGATTTCACGGCGGAACTGGCCCGCCTGGACAAGGAACTGGCCAAAATGGACAAGGAACACGCCATGCTCAGCGGCAAGCTGGCCAACGAAAACTACGTCAGCCGGGCCCCGGAGGACGTGGTGGAACGCGACAAGGCCCGGGTGGCGGAACTGGCCGACGCGAAAGCCAAGATGCTGGCTTTGCAGGCGCGGTTCCGCGAAGCCCTGTAAGATATGCCGGGGAGGCGGAGCCTCTCCGGTCCCCTCCGGCAGGGGGCTTAGCCCCCTGCACCCCTGTTAGTGAAGGATAGTATGATGTCGAAAGTTATCGCCACCTGTTGTCTGTCCCTCTGTCTGCTGCTCTACTCGGCCGTATCCGCTCCCGCCGCCGAATCCAAAAGCAAAGCCTGGGACAAGGCCGCCGCGCTGTCCGGCACCTGGGTCGTGGACGAAGCGGCAACCGCCGAAGCCATTTTTGCGGAAGTGGGCGACAAAAGCTTTACGCACCTGTCCGCGAACGGCCGCCAGGAGGCCAAAGAAACCCTGGCCGGGTATTTCGCGGGCATCAGCGTAACCATTGACATTGCCCAGCGCAAATATCTCGTGGTCAAAGACGACAAGGCCGAAGGCAAAAAAACGTTGGAAGACAAGACCATCACCGATGTCGAAATCAAGGACGGCCTGATCTATCTGAAGCGCGGCGGCAGCGGCCGGGAAGGCTACCGCCTTGACGCCGACGGTTCGGTAACCGGCTTTGAGGTCAAAGAAGGCAAGCCTTCCGTGGTCTTCATCATGCGCAAAAAGTAGGAGCCCGCCATGCTTCGCGCTGCCCGCCGCTCTATTCCGGTTCTTTTGCTTCTGGCCGGTCTTTGCGTTTCGGCCGCTTCGGCCGCCGACCCTTCAGCCCTGAGCGGCGGCTGGCGGATCAACCCTGCCCAGAGCACGCCGAAGCCCGGCAGCGAGGCGGAGTTTATGAAGGACCGCGAGGACTTCGCGGGCTTTATAGAGGTCATCGACATTCCCCGCCGCACCTGGGCGCTGTTTCTGGCCGAAGACGGTTTTTTGATCACCGATTCGCGCATCACGAAGATCGACGCCCTGGAAGGAGACCGCTTTGTCCTGCATTTTTTCAACATCGAAAAAGCCATGATTTACGGCGTGATAGACAAAAACACCCTCGCAGTGGAGATGCACAGCGGCACCTTTATCTACAAACGCCTGCCTCCGGACAAAATACCCAAGCGCCCCAAACCGGGCGAGTTGTAACATCTATCTCCGTCGGCCTCGCGGCTGAACCATCCGGGGGCTGCAATCCCCCCGGGCATACACGCAGACGAAAAGGACAAACCGTGACCGGAACAGTCTATCTTATCGGGGCGGGACCCGGCGACCCCGGCCTCTTCACCCTGCGGGGCAAAGAACTGCTGGGCGGCTGCGACGTGGTGGTCTACGATTATCTGGCGAACGACTTTCTGCTGGCCTTTGCCAAACCCGGAGCGGAGCTGATCTATGCCGGCAAACTGGGCGGCAATCACAGCATGGTCCAGCGGGAAATCAACCGCCTGCTGGTCAGCAAGGCCAAAGAAGGCAAGACGGTGGCCCGCCTGAAGGGCGGCGACCCCTATATGTTCGGGCGCGGTTCCGAAGAAGCGGAAGAACTGGCGGACGCGGGAGTGCCCTTTGAGGTTGTTCCCGGCGTGACCAGCGCCATTGCCGGTCCGGCCTATGCGGGCATTTCGCTGACCCACCGGGCCTATGCCTCGTCCGTCACCTTCGCCACCGGACACGAGGACCCGACCAAGCCGGAATCGGTCCATAACTGGAAGGCCCTGGCCGACAGCGGCAGCACCCTGGTCTTTTTTATGGGTATGAAGAACTTGTCGGAAATTGTCCGCAAGCTTACCGATAACGGTATGGATCCCCAAACCCCCGCCGCCCTTGTGCGTTGGGGCACCACGCCGGAACACCGCAGCGCGGCGACAATTCTGAGCGATCTGCCCCGCCTGGCGGAGGAGCAAAATTTCAGCGCGCCCTCGCTCATTGTTATCGGCGATGTGGTGAAGATGCGGGACAAGTTGGGCTGGTTTGAAAAAAAGCCCCTGCTGGGCAAGGGGGTCGTGGTCACCCGCTCGCGGGAGCAGGCGTCCGGCCTCTCCGCCTTGCTGGCGAAGCAAGGCACCCGGGTCATCGAATTCCCTTCCATCAGCGTCGTTCCCCTGAATGACTACGCGCCGGTGCGCGAGGCCGTTTGCCGTCTGCGCGAGTATGACTGGGTCATCTTCACCTCAGTCAACGGCGTGGATTTTTTCTGGCAGGAACTGACGGCCCTGGGTCTGGACGCCAGGGCTTTCGCCGCCTGCCGCGTGGCGGCCATCGGCCCGGCCACAGCCGAGCGCTTGCAGGCCCGCGGCATCCGGCCCGATTTTATCCCCCAGGCTTTTGTCGCGGAGTCCGCCCTTTCCGGTCTGCTGGCCCAGGGCGTCGCCGGACTGAACATCCTCATTCCCAGGGCCCGCGACGCCCGCGACGTGCTGCCCCAGGGCCTGCTTGACGCGGGCGCCCGCGTGCGCATATTGCCCGTGTACGCCACCATGCCTTCAAACGCCGGCAAGGAAGAAGTGCTGGAGCTTCTGGCTCAGGAGGCCGTTCACTATGTGACCTTTGCCTCTTCTTCCACGGTAAGCAATTTTTTGGCGCAAATTCCTGTGGATACATTGCGAAAACACCCGAACCTGCGTTTCGCCTGCATCGGTCCCGTTACCGCCAAAACCCTGGCCGACGCGGGTCTGGCCTGCCACGTGCAGCCGGACCGGTTCACTATCCCGGATCTGGTCCAGGCCCTGGTTAAAGACGCCGGGGGACTCTGTCCCCCGAACCCCCTGCAAGGGGACTAGGTCCCCTTGACCCCGCATCGCGGGGCGTTGTTGCTTTGCAACAACGCCCCGGTAATGGGGGTGCAGGGGCATCATGCC
>JAVBRE010000022.1:0-7271 GCA_031548325.1 Desulfovibrionaceae bacterium | reverse complement strand
GTTCCCTTTTGTTCTGTTGCGCTCGGGCCTATCCGGCGGGTAAGCCCCCCGTCCGCATTTTATAATACTTATAATATCACATTATTAATATATGACAGTATAAAAATTTTCACTCAAAATTTCTATTGACAGCACGTCGTTCATTGTAATTCTATACGATAAAACATATGTGCCGCAATCATTGTCTATATATATTTAAAAATTAATAATTACTAAAAATAATATATGTTATTTTAATTCATGGTTCTGTCTACAACAGTTCCATAAAACAGCAGTGAGGTTCATATGAACATCATGAAAAAAGGCATGACAGAAGATAAGGCTGCCCTGCTTATCGGCAGCTTCATCTTTCTTGTCGCCCTGCTCAATTTTGCCGGAATCAATCTTTTCGGCTGGGTGGTGCAGGCGGTAACCTGGCTTAACCCCAAAGCCATGTTCGCGGCCACCAGCCCCACCGCGGTCGCGCTGTTTCACACTTGGGGGGCTTCGCCGGCCCTTGCCGGCTGGTTGTGCCTGATCTTCACCTATGTGGTGGTCACCGCCATTCTGGCGGTGGGCATCAAGCTCATGGGCGAGGATGTGGCGGAGTTCGTCAAAGCGTTCACCCTGGTCTTTTTCGCGGCGTATTTGTGCTACGGCCTGGGTAACTACGCCTATCTGGCCGTGACCCCCACGCCAGAAAACCTGAGCAAGGCCCACATTGCATGGTCGGTGGGGCTTTCGGGCGAAGGGGCGTACATCGTGGCTCTGATCGCGGGCATCATCGCGGGCAATTTCTTCCCCGTTCTTGCGGACAGCATGCGGGCCGCCTGCCGACCGGAAATGTTCGTCAAGATAGCCATCATCATCATGGGCGCGGAACTGGGAGTCAAGGCGGCGGCGGCCGTGGGTCTGGCCGGGCATGTGGTGTTCCTCGGATTGTGCGCCATCATTGAGGCGTATTTACTCTACTGGGCCGCTGTATATTATATAGCCCGCAAATACTTTGGCTTCAGCCGCGAATGGGCGGCCCCTCTCGCTTCGGGCATTTCCATCTGCGGCGTCTCCGCCGCCATCGCCACGGGCGCGGCCATTCGTTCACGTCCCATCATACCCATCATGGTTTCATCCCTGGTGGTCATTTTCACCTGCGTTGAAATGTTGATTCTGCCCTTCGCGGCCTCCTGGTTCATGCATACGCAGCCTCTGATGGCGGGCGGCTGGTTGGGCCTGACCGTGAAATCCGACGGCGGCGCCGTAGCCAGCGGCGCCATTGCAGACGCTCTGCTGCTGGCCAAAGCCCAGGCCCTGGACGGCATCAGATACCAGCCGGGCTGGGTGCTTATGGTCGCCACGACAGTCAAAGTCTTTATCGACGTTTTCATCGGCGTGTGGTCCTTGCTGCTCGCCTACCTCTGGTGCAAGATCGACAATTCCGGCAACACAAAGGCCATGACCCTTTCCGAAGTGTGGGAGCGCTTTCCCCGTTTCGTGCTGGGCTATTTTCTGACCTTCCTGACGCTGCTCCTGCTCTGCCTGCACTCCAAGGAACTGGCTTCCCTCGGCAACAGCATGGCGGCCAGCATCACGTCCATACGCACTCTGTTTTTCCTGCTGACCTTCTTTACCATCGGGGTCATATCCAACTTCCGGCGCTTGTGGGCTGAAGGCATAGGCAAGCTGGCCGGAGTTTATTGCGTCAGCCTGTTCGGTTTCATCCTCTGGTTGGGGCTGCTTATTTCCGCGCTGTTTTTTTACGGCATCAAGCCCCCGACTATCGGATAACAAAATCAAGAGGAGTAAAAATCATGCAAAACAAAGCACTTACCATAGATCATGAAATGAAGACCATGGAAAAAGAGCCCCTGAACGAAATGGAACTGAAGCTTATCAAATGGAGCCTCGGCCTGGGCTGCGCTCTTTTGGTCGTCTTTTACCTTCTGTCCAAGGTGGTTGCGGCATGAACACCTACCGCCTGCGCTACATCGCCGGGCCACAGGAATGCCTGCGCGCGTCGCAAGAACGCCTGGTGCAGGCTGCCGACCCGGAAGAAGCTCTGGCCGCTTGCAGCGACTGGCCCACGCAATGCGACAGAAAAGGCCGTTGCGCCTGGGCCAAGGCCCCCGGCACGAGTTTGTATGACGTCAAAGCCTGGGAAGCGGAGCTTGTTCTCTCTTCTCCGGCCTCATAAACAGCGGCGAAGCTCTATCGCCTCTCCGACCTAAACGTAAAAGGCCCCCGCGCTCAAAATGCGGGGGCCTTTTCAGATTGAGGGCAGAGTCCGCTTACGGTTCTATCTTGGTGCCCAGCACTTTAAGAAATTCCCGCATCCAGGCCGGGTGAGCCGGCCAGGCCGGGGCGGTGACCAGGTTGCCGTCAACGCAGGCGTTGCTGGCCGTGGCATTGGGCTCGCAGAATTTCGACCCGGCGGCCGTCACATCGGGTTTGACCGCGATGTAGCAGGTGCTGGTGCGGCCTTGCAGCACATCGGCGGCCACCAGTATCTGCGGCCCGTGACAAATGGCCGCTATGGGTTTTTTCGCGGCGGCGAATTCCTGAGTCAGTTTGATAATTTTCGGATTCAGACGCAAATATTCGGGAGCGCGTCCGCCGGGAATGACCAGGGCGTCATAGTCCTCGCTTTTTACCTTCGTGAAGTCGGCCGTGATCATAAAACGGTGGCCGGGTTTTTCCGAATAGGTCTGGTCGCCCTCAAAGTCATGGATGGCGGTTTTGATATAGTCGCCGGGTTTTTTGTCCGGACAGACCGCATCCACCGTATGCCCGACCATAAGCAGCATCTGGTACGGCACCATGATTTCGTAATCTTCCACAAAATCGCCGGCGAACATGAGGATTTTTTTCGCAGCCATAACGCCTCCTTTACGGTGAATGCACAGGTTTGTCGCACCATAGCAGCAGGGCAAAAGAAAAGAAAGCGGGCTTGACCGTTGGCACTGTCGCACTTTAGCGCATTTTAACTTTGAAAAGTTGTATCAATTGTTCTGATAATTTCGCTTGGGCCAGCCGCGCCGCCAGTGCGGGCAGACGCCGCCGGGCGAACTCTTCCAAGCGGCCCAGCGCGATGACGATGATCGTGGTCAGCAGCGTGGTAATACAGAAGGAAACAAAAACGAACAGCGCCGGGTGCAGGGACGAAATCTCCCGCAGCGCCCGAAAGACGAGTATGCCCGGCGGCAGGTGGAACAGATAGTACCGGAAAGAGTTACGCTCAAAAAAGCGGTACACCCGGTTTTCCGCAAGAAAATGAGGAAAGCGGTTCGCCGCGACGAGAGCGACTGCATATGCGGCGCAGCAGCAGATGCAGGAAAGGAGCCACCCGGCGGGTTTGAACCCGATGCCCTTGGCCGAAGCCGCCGCGCCGATCATCAGAATCAAAAAAATGCAGGATGCGGCGGCGCGCCGCCGAATGAAGGCATTCACGGCTTCTCTATGCCGGTAGATCAGGATGCCGCCGTACATATACACAATAAACGGCCCGCATTCCCATAGGCAAAACCATGTCAGCCCTCCGCCCCAGAAGTCAACAGCCAGGGCGGCGGCAAAGCCCGCAAGAAAACCGTACACCGCGTCAAAACGTTCCACCAGAGGCAAAACGACAATCCAGAATGCCGTGCCCCAGAACAGGCCAAGCAAAAACCACAGGTGGTCGGTAAAGAGCCCCAGAAGGCCCGCCTTGTAGGTTTCCAGCAACGTGGCGTGCAGGCTCCGGTTGTACGAGGGGATGTCGAAAAGCCAATAGAGGGGTACCAGCCAAAACAGCATGACCAGCAGCCAGGGCACAAGCAGACGTTTGCCCCGGCGAAAAAGCTGGCTTGCAGGAGAGTCCCCTCTCCATTCACGCGAACGGGCCAGCAAATACCCGGAAACAAGAGCAATGGCCGGGATTCGAAAGTAGCCGAATGCCGTGCCCAGAGGTACGGCCGCGAGCCAGGGCGCGTCGGCATGCACCTGCCAGAACAGGCCGGGGGGCATGAAGGGTATCAGCGCGTGGTTGGCGATAACGCCCAGAAGCATGACGGCTCGCAACAGCGATATGTGGGAATGAGTGGTCACGGGCCTTCCGGAACGCCAACGGCGGCCCGAAGGCCGCCGTTGGCGCGTTGCGTCTTACAGTTCGTTGGGCAACTTTTTCAGTTCCGCATAGCTGAACACGGGCCCGTCCACGCAGACGTATTTTTCGCCGATGTTGCAGCGGCCACAGATGCCGACGCCGCATTTCATGCGCCGTTCCAGCGTGGTGATGATCTGTTCCGGCGCGAATTTCAGTTTGTCCAGCGCCTGCAATGTGAACTTTATCATGATGGGGGGGCCGCAGGTCACGGCCACCGTGTTTTTCGGCGAGGGGTTCATCTCCAGAAGCACGTTGGGAATAAGGCCGACCTTATGTTCCCAGCCTTCGGCTTCCTTGTCTATGGTCAGCACGACTTCCGTGTCCGGGGCCTTGCGCCATTCGGGAATTTCATATGAATAGGCCATGTCCTGCGGGGAACGCGCGCCGTACAGCAGGGTTATCTTGCCGTAATCCTTGCGGTTGTCCAGCATGTACAGCAAGAGCGTGCGCAAAGGCGCCATGCCGATGCCGCCACCGACAAAAAGGATGTCTTTGCCCTTCATGTCTTCATACGGAAAGCAGTTGCCCAGGGGGCCGCGCACGCCGACCTTTTCTCCGGCCTTGAGGCCGTGCAGGGCGGCGGTGACTTCTCCCGCCCGCATGACGCTGAATTGCAGATAATCCATGCGGGTGGGCGGCGAGTTGATGACAAAGGTGGCTTCCCCTACCCCGAACAGAGAAAGCTGCCCCACCTGGCCGGGCTCGAAGCGAAAACTCTTCATGGCCGCTTCGTCGTCGAGCGCCACGCGAAAGGTCATGATGTTGTGCGTCTCGCGCAGCACTTCCTTGACCGTGGCCACATAAGGCAGATAGGGGTTGGCCATTTCCGGCGAAAAGCGGGGAATGCCCCCGGCTTTCGCGGCCGGTGCGGGGGACGCGGTCCCCGGTGCGGCCTTTTTTTCCGATGCTTTCGCGGCTGTTTTAGCCATTGGCGGCCTCCTTGCCTGCTTTCGCCAGGGCATTCAGCACGATCCGGCGGATATCCACGCTGGACGGGCAGCTTTTGATGCAACGACCGCAGCCGCAGCAGGAAATGGCACCCTCGTTGTTGCGGACGAAGTACGAAAACTTGTGCCCCACGCGGTTGCGCAGACGGGCCGCTTTTTGCGTACGCGGGTTGTGGCCGCTGGCTTCCAGCGTATACAGGGCGGCCATGCAGGTGTCCCACGAACGCATGCGCAGCCCGGCGGATCCGGCTGTTTCATCGGTGATGGAAAAGCAGTGGCAGGTGGGGCACAGGTAGGTGCAACCCCCGCAGGCGATACAGCCGGCGGACTCTTCCCACCAGAAATCGGCGTCGTCGAACAGTTTCAGCAACGCGCCGTCGCAGCCGTTCAGGTCCGGAACTTCGCCGATGGCCGCCCCTGCCGCCTTGTGCAGCGTTTCCGCCGCTGTTGCCTGGACATCCTGCCCGTTTTTGAGCAGGCCGGAACCCATGACCTTTTCCGCCCGTTCCGTCAACGGCTCGAGCAACCAGCCTTCGGGCAACTGCGTGGCCAGAACGTCCGCATCGTTGCGGTTGGCCGGGCTGCCGCCCACCCAGGTGCAGAAACAGGTGGAAAGCACCTCGTTGCAGGCCCTGGCAATGAGAATGGTGGCTTCACGTTTCTTCAAATAATAGACATCGGGAAAGCGCCTGCCGTTGTAAATGGGGTCAAAAGTGGTCACGCCGCCGGCATCGCAGCCCGGCAAACCGAAGATGACGGTGGGCCGCGGGTCGGCAGGAGGAGCCACTTCCAGCTTGGGCGGGGCGCTCGGCTGCTCGTCGTTTTTTACTTCCTCGCCCATTTTGGGCACGCCGAAAGCCGGCTTTTTATAGGCGAAAGAAAAGAGTTCCTCACTGCGCGGAAACAGCACATGTTTGGCCGATTCCGTGGGCTTGCGAAACAGTTCCGGCGGCGTTGCCGGGTCAAAGTCGCGGTAGACGACGCTGCTGCCTTCCACGCGGGGGGCGACAACCCGGAACGACGCGGCCAGCTCGCCCAGCCAGGCGCTCAGGTCGGCATTGGAGATGAATTTGGTTCCGCTCTTCATTACCAATCCCTCTCTTTGATGGTCGCCTCTTCCATCTTGAAGGTCTGCAAGGGCGGGGTTTCTTCCGCATTGGTTCCGGCCCGGTAATCGAACAGGGTTTCAGCCGCCCGCAGTTGCACACGCTTGAACATGCCCACCGGAATGCCCACCGGGCAGGCCCGCTGGCATTCGCCGCAGCCCGTGCAACGGCCGGAAAGATGCATGGCGTGGATGAGCTGGAAAAAAAGCTTGTCGCGCACTCCGTCCGCCTGCGGCAGCCAGTGCGGATCGCGGCTGGCCGCCACGCAATGATCGCGGCACACGCACAGAGGGCAGGCGTTGCGGCAAGCGTAACAGCGGATGCAACGGGACATTTCTTTTTCCCAAAAGGCCCGCCGCTCTTCCAGGCTCATTGTTTCAAATTCCGCCAGTTCGCGATAAGGGTCTTCCACGCCGGGGCGTTCCTGCCCGACGAACAGATCGCTCAAAATCGCGTTGGGGTAGCGGCAACTATTGCATTTGCCCGCCAAAACATCGGCCAGGGGCATGTCCAGGCTCTTGCCCTTCACGGTCACATGCACGGTCCCGTTTTCAACGGTACAGTGCTCGACCATGCCGGGTTCAAGGCTGTCGCCCAATTTGGCCGCAATCTTCATCACATCGACCACGCCTTCGCAGGGATAGCCGATGATGACCACGTCCTCGCGGCGGATGAACTTTTCCGCCAGTTGCTGGACCACGGAACGGGAATCGCAGCCTTTTACCACGATGCCGATCTTGCGTTTGGCGTATTCGGGCAGAAAGACCGCCAGATTGTTCACCGCCAGGGGGCCGGCCTGAAAACGGTCCACGTCTTCGGGCTTTCGCATCAGAAGCGGCGCCGAGCGCAGGGGATCCGGTCCCGGTCCCCAACCCAGAACGGCTTCCACGTCCGGCAGCACCTTGCGGATGGCGTCTTGCAGTTCAGTCAGTATAGACATGCTTTCTCCTGTCGAGCTTCCGAGGGGCGCTGCCCCTCGGGCTCCCCGCCAAGGGGCGCAGCCCCTTGGAACCCATTCAGTTTTTTTTCCCGTTCCTCATCCATCCCACCAAAATTTTTTGAAGGATGGGGGCTCGGGGGAAGGAAACTTTTTTACAAAAAAGT
>JAVBRE010000026.1:0-3939 GCA_031548325.1 Desulfovibrionaceae bacterium | reverse complement strand
TCTTTGGTGTTTCGTCTTTGGTGATTTTTGTCGTGTTGTAGGTTTTTAGGTTTTTTTAATGATGGGGCTTGACTGTTGCGTCCTGCGCTGCTTGAAAAAAGGCGAGCAACGCAGTCCAAACGGAATAAATCAGCGTTTCCTTAGCTTTTGATGGCGTACAGAACACGGGGCAGGCCCGCAAGGTCGGGCAGAATGCGCGTGTTTCGCCACGTGCCCGCATTCGTCTCTTCAGTCGCGCGGAGCAGGACATCTCCTTGCGTGCAGCCGCATTCCATAAGCAGCAGCCCGCCGGGTCGCAAAACCTCGGCGGCGCGGTGAAGCAGAATGATTTCGTGTTCCGGGCCGGCGGCCGCGATTCCCTCTTCGGCGGGCGGCACCAGCGCCGTTTTGGGCTCAAAGTCGCGCACCTCGCGGGACAGGCCCGCGTATTCCTCTTCGCCGACATAGGGCGGGTTGGCGGCTACCAGATCCAGCGAAGCCGGGGCGAACAGGGGGCGCGTAAAATCGCCTTGCGCGAAGTCCAGGTTGGCGGCATTCAGCCGCGCGGCATTGTTTCGCGCCACGGCCAGGGCTTCTGGGCTGATGTCCACGGCGCGTCCCCGCCAGCTTGGCCCCAGCTCCAAAGCCAGGGTCACGGCAATGCAGCCGCTGCCCGTGCCCAGGTCCGCGAAAGAGAAAGGCGGCGGCATGGCGGGGCGGTATTCTTTGGCAAACCCCAGCGCCGCGTCGATGAGCGTTTCCGTATCCGGTCGGGGGATGAGCGTGGCGGCGTTGACCGCAAATTCCCGGCCGTAAAATTCTTTGCGCCCGATGAGATAGGACGCGGGCTCTCCGGCCTCGCGTCGGGCGATCAGACTTCGGGCGGCGTCCAGAGCTTCCGGTTCAAGGGGCGTATTCGGAAAAAGGATCAGGGTCTTGATCAGATCTTCGCGCGAGACGCCCATGGCGTGGGCCGTCAACAGTTCGGCCGACAGGCGGGGCGAGTCGACCCCGGCCGCTTTCAGGCGGGTGACGGCATAGTTCAGATAATCGCGTAGAGGTGTCATAGTAATGATCAGCCGGGGCGCCGCCCCGGACCCCGCATGGTGGATTATCTCTCTTGATTTCCCGATTTCCGGGAACGTCTCCGCGTTGCGGGGCGTTGCCGGTAATCGGGGTGCAGGGGGCGGAGTCCCCTGCCGGGGAAGTTCGAAGGGGCGGAACCCCTTCGGCAAATTTCGGGTTACACGTCCGACTGCGCCTTCAGCGCTTCGGTCTGGGCGGCGGTGGACAGGGTGGATATCAGTTCCTGAATGTCGCCTTCCATAACCGCATCCAGTTTGTACAGGGTGAGGTTGACCCGATGGTCGGTGACCCGGCCTTGGGGAAAATTATAGGTGCGGATGCGTTCGGAACGGTCGCCGGACCCCACCTGGGCACGGCGGTTTTCGGCCTGTTCGGCGGCCAGACGTTCCTGCTCGGCCTGTAGCAGCCGGGATTTCAGTACTTTCAAGGCCTTGGCCCTGTTTTTGTGCTGCGATTTTTCGTCCTGGCAACTGACCACGATGCCGGTGGGAATATGCGTCACCCGCACGGCGGAGTCAGTGGTGTTGACCGACTGACCGCCGGGGCCGGACGAGCGGAACACGTCAAAGCGCAGATCTTCGGGTTTGATGTCGATATCCGCGTCTTCGGCTTCAGGCATGATGGCCACCGTGGCGGCGGAAGTGTGTATGCGGCCTTGCGATTCGGTAACCGGAACCCTCTGCACGCGGTGGGTTCCGGCTTCGTACTTCAGGTGGCTGTAGGCCCGGTTTCCGGCGACCAGGGCGATGATTTCCTTGTATCCGCCCAGCCCGTTTTCGCTGGCGGACATGATTTCCACTTTCCAGCCCCGGCTTTCGGCATAGCGGCTGTACATGCGAAAAAGGTCGGCGGCGAAAAGGGCCGCCTCATCCCCGCCGGTGCCGGCCCGGATTTCAAGGATGATGTTCTTGTCATCCATGGGATCTTTGGGCAGCAGCAGAATTTTCAGCTCCTGCTCCAGTTCCGGCAGGGCGCTTTCCAGATCCTTGCATTCCTGCGCGGCCATGGCTCTGATATCCGGGTCCGCATCGCCGCGCATGGCTTCGCTTTCGGCCAGTTGGGCGCGCAGGTCCTTGTACTTTTTAAAGACGTCCACGATTTCCTTGAGGTCGGCGTGGGCTTTGGTCAATTTTCTGTAACGGTCCTGATCGGAAAGAATGTCAGGCGAAGAAAGCTGTTGTTCCAGGTCGGCGAAACGCCGCTCCAGGTTTTCCAGTCGTGTGAACATCCGCGTTACTCCAGATGGCTGTATGCGGGGGCGATGACGGGCACGACGGCGTCAGACCCCAGGGCTTCGTGCAGGGCCACGATGGCCACTTCCAACTGGCCGGCGTCCGGTTCTTTGGTGGTGAGCCTTTGCAGCAGCATGCCCGGTGCGCGCAGAATGAAGGATGTGGCGCAGTGCCCCATCAATGCCGCGTAGCGTATGGTTTCATAGGCCAGGGCGCTGATGGGGATCATCAGCAGCAACTTGACCCCGATGATGCCCGCGTGTTCGACCACCGCGTTGGACGGGCTCCAGAATACCAGAACCAGAGGCACCAGCACGGCGTGCAGCATGATGGAAATGACCAGCACAAAGAGCATGAAAGTGGTGCCGCAACGGGGGTGCAGGCGGCTCTGGCGGGCGGCGGTGGCGACTGAAACTTCGTCCTCGCGGGATTCGTAAGCCCAGATCACCTTGTGTTCCGCGCCGTGGTATTCGAACACCCGGCGAATGTCGGGCAACCGGGATATGGCCAGAATGTAGCCGACAAAGATGGCGGCTTTGAACAGCCCGTCCCAGAGGTGAAAGCTCAGGCCCTTCAGCCCGCCGGAAAGCCCCAGCAGGTTGAGCCCGATGGTCAGAAGGTGCGGCAGCACCACAAAAAGCAGCAGGGCGAAACCAATGGCCGCGACCAGGGTCAGGGCGATCTGCCAGGGTTTGAGTTCTTCGCCTTCGGAAGCGACGGCCACTTCGGCGGAAAAGTTGAGGGCCTTGATGCCGTTGACCAAGGTTTCCAGCAGCACGGGAAAGCCCCGCACAAAGGGCTTGCGAATGACGGGCCAGTCGCCCAGAGTGAACCAGGGCCGGGAGCGCACGGCAATGCTGCCGTCAGGACGGCGCACGGCGATGGACAAAAGGCCTCCGTGGCGCATCATGACCCCTTCCATCACGGCCTGGCCGCCCACGGCAAGGCTTTCGCCTTCTTCAGAAGAGGCGGCGAACCAGGCGAGAGTTTGAGCCGCCAGGCGGCGGATGCCGGTCAGGCTGAACACGGAACGCTCCTGTCAAAAACAATAAAGGCTCCCCAGCGGGTTGCCAGTGCTGGGGAGCGATACAAACATGGCGCCAAACCTGGCAATTATTTCTTTCCGGCGGTGGCGTATTTTTTGCGGAAACGGTCGATGCGGCCCGCTGTATCCACAAAGCGCTGCTTGCCGGTGTAGAAAGGATGGCAGTGGGAGCAGATTTCCACGTGCACGGCCTGGCCCTTGGTGGACAGGGCTTCGCTTTCATACCCGCAGGCGCAGGTGATTTTGGCGCTGTATGTCTTGGGGTGAATATTGTCTTTCATGGCAATCTCCTCTATTACTGCCTGCGCGGCCGAAAAACGTGTTCGCGGCACGCGCGCAGCCTTTAACGGCGCGCCGGCTTTGCCGGCGTGGCGACGACCACCGCGAAAGTGCGGAATAGCCGCCAAGCCGCGATACATACATTGCTTGCCTGCTTTTGGCAAGCGGGAAATACCATAATCATCATGGCGCAGAAAGAAAGAGCGGATCAGCTTTTGACAGACGCCGGCCTTGCGGAAAGCCGAGAAGCCGCAAAACGCCTGATCATGGCGGGCGTTGTTTACGCGCACAATCCCAGGGGCGGGTGGGAACGGGTGG
>JAVBRE010000172.1:0-8214 GCA_031548325.1 Desulfovibrionaceae bacterium | reverse complement strand
ATCATACAGATGACAGGTCGTAACCGCAAGCGCACGGGGTGACGCATTAATGGGTAACGGCTCCGTTTGCGCTTCATACAAGGAAGGAGAACTCCGTGCTAAGCTAAGTGTACCAAAAACATACACGAGCTTCGCACGGAGTTCGCCTTCCTTGTCTGAAGCGCAAACGGAGCCGTTACCCATTATTGCGTCACCCCGTGCGCTTGCGGTTCCGACCTGTAATCTGTATGCTGCATTGTTTCAACGGGATGGACACGCCGGGAGATCGTCCATGCAGGAATTTTTTTCTACGCCGCAAGAGTCCGTACTGTGCGTCAATGTGGGCAGCCGCACGCAGGATGTCCTTATCTACCAACAGGGCGTCGACCCGCAGGCCATGCCCCGCTGCGTGCTGCCGTCCCCTGCCCGGACGCTTGCCCGTCGGATCATGGCCTATACGGCCGTGCGCAGGGACATTTACCTCAGCGGGCCGGGCATGGGCACGGGGTATGTGCGCGCGCTTTCCGCGCACATAAAAGAAGGCTGCCGCGCGGCGGTATCGGAAGATATTGCCCTGGCCCTGCATGAAAATGTCGCCGCCGCTGAAGAAGCGGGGCTGCAAATCGTCGACGCCTGCCCGGACGGGTATCTGTCCCTGCGCACCGGCGACGTGAATTTGTCCATGTGGCGTGAGTTCTGCGGGGTGACAGGGCTGGATATGCCCGGTCTGGTCGCGGTGGCGGCTCAGGACCACGGGTACCACCCCCAGGACAGCGGCCGTCAGGCCCGCATGCGTATGTGGCAGAATTTTTTGTACACGGCGCCCGGCGAAGGGGGCGACCCCCCGACTTGGATTGTTATGGCCGTTCCGCCGGAAATGGCCCGGCTGGCCGCCATTCAGTCCGTGACCGGAGGGCCGGTGGCCGATTCCGGCGCAGCGGCGCTTCTGGGACTGCTTTCCGTGACGGAAATAGCGGAACGCAGTTTCCGCCAGGGCGTGCTGCTGGTCAATGCGGGCAACAGCCACGTGTCGGCCTTTCTGGTTTACCGGCAGCGTATTTTCGGGGTGTACGAGCAGCACACTTTGGGTATTTCCGTGGACAACCTGATCAAGGATCTTTCGGAATTCCGCCTGGGCTGGCTGCCCAGCGAACAGGTGCAGAACGAAGGCGGCCACGGCACGGTGATCATCGACCTGCCGCCGGAAGCCGAGGGTTTTCGACCGGCCTATGTGGCCGGAGCCCAGCGCAGGCTGCTCACCGGGCACGGGCAGATGACGGCCCCCCACGACGAACCCATGATGACCGGCTGCTTCGGTCTTTTGCACGGACTCGGATACATATAAAGGAATTCGCCATGGAACTGTATCATCCGGCCGAAGGTTGGGACCGCGAACAGATAGAAAAGACCCAACTGACGCGCCTGAAAAACACGGTGGAACAGGCCCTGAAATCGCCTTTTTACGGCAAGCGCCTGGGCGGGCTCGGCATCAGCGCGGACGACATCACGTCGCTGGACGCCTTGCGGAAGATTCCTTTCACCACCAAATCCGACCTGCGCGGCGCATACCCATACGGCCTGCACACCGTTCCCCTGGACGAAATGGTGCGGCTGCACGCGTCCAGCGGCACCACGGGCTCTTCCGTGGCCATCTGCCACACCCAGGACGACATCAACACCTGGGCCGATCTCATGGCCCGCTGCATGCACATGGTCGGGGTGCGCAAGAGCGACGTGTTTCAGAACATCGCGGGCTACGGGCTTTTCACCGGGGGTCTTGGCATTCATGCCGGGGCCGAACGCCTGGGCTGCCTGACCATTCCCGCCGGAGCGGGCAACTCTCGCCGCCAGATACAGCTTATTCGCGACATGGGCGTCACGGTGCTGCACATCATTCCTTCTTACGCCCTGTACCTGGGCGCCGGCCTGAAGGCCGAAGGCCTTGACCCCCGTGAACTGCCGCCGCGCATCGCGCTTATCGGCGCGGAACCGCATACCGAAGAAGCCCGGCAGCGCATAGAGTACCTGCTGGGGCTCAAGGCCTACAACTCTTACGGCCTGTCGGAAATGAACGGTCCGGGCGTCGCCTTTGAATGTCTGGCCCAGAACGGCCTGCACGTCTGGGAAGACGCCTATATTCTGGAAGTGCTGGACCCCAAGACCCAAGAGCCGGTAGCCCCCGGCGAGATAGGGGAACTGGTGCTGACCACCATCTGCCGCCGGGGCATGCCCATTCTGCGCTACCGCACGGCGGACCTTACCCGCATTCTGCCCGGCCCTTGCCCCTGCGGCAGGGTTCACCGTCGCATCGACCGCATTCTGGGCCGGGCGGACGACATGATGATCATCAAGGGCTGCAACATCTACCCCATGCAGGTGGAGCAGATTCTGCTCTCGTTCGCCGAGGTGGGCCAGAATTATCTGATCGTGCTGGAAAATGAAGACGGAATGGACCAGTTGAAAGTGCAGGTCGAGATCCGCGAGGAATATTTCGTCGAAGATGTGCGCGTGCTCACCCGCCTGCAACGCAGAATAGCCCACCGGCTGCGGGACGAGGTGCTGCTCACCCCCAAGGTGGAACTGGTGCAGGCCAACGCCTTGCCCAAAAGCGAGGGCAAGGCTGTGCGCGTTGTTGACAAACGCGCTTCATAACGGCAAACAGGCAAGGCTCGTTCCCGACCGCAACAACAGGCACGCTTCATGCCCATGGCTGTCCGCATATTTTTCCGGCTGCGCCGCGCGCTTCTGATGGCGGGGCTCGCGTTGCTCTGCGCCGGCGAGGCGTCCGCGCTGCCCCCTCAGCATTTCGTCATACAAAGCCCGGTCATCGAAACCCGCACCGGTTCCATCCTGGTCAAGCTGGGCGTCAGCGTGGACAACGTGGACGGGCTGTACCAAATGCTGAAAGACGGGGCCAGCTTCCAGCTGGTGGTGGATGCGAAGCTCGAACGGGTGCGCGGCTTCTGGACCAACGTGCTGCTTAGCGAAAAGCGCCAGGTCTCGCTGCTGCGCCACAACCCCCTGACCCGGGAATTCATGCTCTTCATGCCCGGTGAAGAAAAACCCCTGCTGGACAAAAACCTGGAACGACTGCTGGCCGCCACCTGGCACAAGTATCAGATCAACGTCGGCCCCGTGGATCTTTTGCGTCAGGCGGAACCCGGCGCGGCTTACCAGATTTTGCTCACCGTCGCCCTGCGCCACGCCGAAGTGCCCCCCTGGCTGACCAAAAACTATGTGCTCTGGTCTTGGAATGTGGTGGACCCGGTCAATATGACCCTGCCCTTCCACTTCATGAATATGGGGCAGTGATAGCGGAGCGGTCCGCTCCGCCGGGGGTGCGGGGGCATGATGCCCCTGCCGGGATAGTCCGAAAGGGCAAAATCCTTTCGGAAAAAACTGAGACCGCCATGCGCCAGTTGCTCAATACCATCATTTTTCCGCCGTCCGCCGCGCTGCCTCTGCACGAGCGCGAACGGCTGCGCCGCCGCCGCGAACTGATACTGGCGGGTCTGACCTTTGTGCTGGCGCTCATTCTGACCCGTATCCTTTTTTATCTTTACGACACCGGTTCCGCCCTCTTCATCACGGTTTTCAGCCTGAATTTTTTGCTGCTGCTGGTAATCGCCGGGGTGGTCATCCGCAACGGTCTCAAACTGGTGCTTGAACGGCGGCGGGGGGTCCTGGGTTCCCGCTTGCGCACCCGTCTGATTCTGGCTTTCATGGGCCTGACGCTCGCGCCCTGTCTGCTCATGTTTCTGCTGACCACAAAATTCGTGCAGTTATCGGTAGATTTCTGGTTCAAGGACCAGGTGACCACATCCATGGAAACGGCTCTGGAAGTGGGCCGCGCTGATCTGGACAAGACCGGCCAGCGCCTGCTGGCCGCATCGCGTCTGATCCAGGCGGAAGTGGGCGAGCGGCGGCTGATCTGGGGCGGGGCGGGCATGGACTTGTTGCTTGCGCGCAAACAGCAGGAGATGGGGTTTGAACTGGCGGGCCTGTTGGGTCCGGACCGGCAAAAGCGCCTCTGGCATTCGACGGCCGACGCCGAAGCCGCTTGGCAGGCGTCTCGGGAACAACTGAACTGGGATGCGGCGGCCAAACAGGGTCAGACCGTATTGGGGTCCGGCCTGAACAACGATTACGTGCTGGCCGTGCAGGCCGCTCCCGGGTCAGGGGGCGCTCCCGCGGGGTATCTGGTGCTGGCGGAAAGCATGGGGCCGGTGTTCAAGGCCAAACTGGACAGGATCGCCAGCGGCGCGTCGGAGTACAAGCAGCTCTGGCGCATGCGGCGGGAGCTCAAAGGCATGCTTTACGTGGGCCTGGGGGTGCTGACCCTGCTCATCATGCTGGGAACCATCTGGTTCGGCTTCCGGGTGGCCAAGGAAATTTCCTCGCCGGTTCTGGCGCTGGCGGACGCGGCGCAGCGCATCGCCAGGGGGGATCTGGCCGTACGCCTGGATGACTACGCCGGGGACGAAATGGGCATGATGATCCGGGCCTTCAACCGTATGACAGGCGACCTCGCGGCCAGCCGCGAACGCCTGACAGGGGCCAACAAACTGCTGGCCGAGCAGAACCGCGAAATAGTCCAGCACAGCCAGTACATTGAAACCGTGCTCAACAACATCGCGTCCGGGGTCATTTCCGCAGACCAGGACGGCCGCATCAGCGTGATGAACAAGGCCGCGGGCAGCATTCTGGGCAACGCCCCGGCCAATCTGGTGGGCAAGACCCTGGCGGACCTGCTGCCGCCCGATATGGGGCGCATGATCCAGGCCATGCTCGAACAGTTCAGGCGGCGGCCGCTTTCCCACTGGCAGCGGCAGATCAGCATCCCCTTTGCCGGGCAGGAGCGGCGGCTGCTGGTCAACGCCGCGGGCCTGGTCACCCCTGAAGGAGAGAACCGGGGTTTCGTGGCCGTGTTTGAAGATGTTTCGGAACTGGAAAAAATGCAGCGTATGGCCGCCTGGCGCGAAGTGGCCCGCCGCATCGCCCACGAGATCAAAAACCCGCTCACGCCCATCAAGCTGTCGGCCCAGCGGCTGCAACGCAAGTTCGGCGCCCAGGTGAGGGACCCGGTCTTCAGCCAGAGCACGAACCTTATCGTGCAGCAGGTGGAGTCGTTGCAGGAAATGGTGCAGGAGTTTTCCGCCTTCGCCAAGCTGCCGGAAGTGGACCCCCAGCCCGGCGACCTGCGCCCCTTGCTCATAGAACTGGCCGAACTTTATAGAGGCAGCCATCCGCGCATCCGCTGGGACGTGGACCTGCCGGCGGGTTTGCCCGTGCTGCCCATGGACAAAAACGCCCTGCGCCGCGCCTTTATGAACATCATCACCAACGCCGTGGACGCTCTTGAGGGTGTGGAAAAACCCCACATAGGCATCCGCGCGGTCCTGGAGAGTGATCGCAACCTGGTGCGCGTGGATGTGGCCGACAACGGGCCGGGCCTGACCGAAGAAGAGCGTTCGCGCCTGTTCGAGCCCTATTTTTCCCGAAAAAAGGGCGGTACGGGCTTGGGCCTGACCATCGTCAAATCCGTCATCGCCGACCACAAGGGCTATGTACGGGCCGGCCGCTCGTCCGAAGGCGGGGCCGCGCTCACAGTGGAACTGCCGTTGGCGTAAGGCCTTTTGATCCCGCAAAATTGAAAAACCGCCGCGATCGCAGCCTAAGGAATATGGAATATGGATATGGGTTTTCCTTCGGAACTGGACCACCAGGGCGACTGCTACCGCCCGCCTTCCGAGGCCGACAGCATCCTGCTGCAGGCGACGCTGGGCTGCTCGCACAACAGGTGCGCTTTTTGCGGTTCGTACCGGAAAAAACGTTTCGCCATCAAGAAGCAGGAAATATGGGAGCGGGATTTGGCTTTCGCCGCCAGGTACTGCCGCCGCCAGCATCGGGTTTTCGTCATGGACGGCGACGCCTTTGCCATGCCCATGCCCCGCTGGGAATGGCTGCTTGCGAACATCGCGGAAAAATTGCCCTGGGTGGAACGGGTTTCCTGTTACGCCAGCGCCAAAAACGCGGCTCTGAAAAGCGATGCGGACCTTGCCCGCCTGAGGGAACTGGGCCTTTCCATGGTCTATTACGGGGTGGAAAGCGGCCATGCCGAAGTGCTTGAGCGCATCGTCAAGGGCGCTGACCCGAAAATGCTGGCCGGGGAAGCAAAACGCCTGAAACAGGCCGGGTTCGTTCTTTCCGTCACGGTGATTCTGGGTCTGGCCGGACCCGAAGGCGGTCTGGAACACGCCAAAGCCACGGGAGAACTGCTCAGCGACATCGACCCGGATTTTGTGGGAGCTTTGACCCTGACTCTGCGCCGGGGAACGCCCCTGTACGACGCGGCCCTGCGCGGCGAGTTCCGAACCGTCGATGTTGCGGGGGCGCTGCGGGAACTGGAAGTTCTGCTTGAGCGCACCCGGCTGACGCAAGGGTTGTTCAGTTCCAACCACGCCAGCAATTATCTGCCCATCCGGGTCCGTTTGCCGCAGGAGAAGGACGCGGCCCTGGCCCTTGTCCGTCGGGCGCTGAAAGGCGAAGGGGCCTTGCGGCCCGAATGGATGCGGGGTTTATAGCCTTTTCAAGCGCTTTTCGGCCGAAGCGCGATTGCATCCCATATCAAATATATGGTAGACTACAGCCATGCGAACCATTCACCCATCATCCTTCGGCGGGCGTATTCGCCGCCGTCTGGTCAAGGAAAACGGCCGCCCCACCCGTCTGAGCATCGGGATTCTGGCCGCTGTGGCCGCGTATCTGCTGCTGGCGGGGCTGGTTCTGCCCCACGTGTTGCGGCCGGTGCTCGAAAAGCAGATGACCCAGGCCCTGAACAGTCCCTGCCGGGTGGAATCTCTGGCCTGCAACCCCTTCACCCTGAAGGTTACGGTTTCCAACATCAGCGTGCCCTACCCGGGCGATGCGGGCATGTTCGTGAGCCTGGGCCGGCTGGAGATCAACCCTTCGTTTACCTCCCTGTTCCGGCTGGCTCCGGGCATCAAGGAACTGAAGCTGGTCAACCCGGCTGTGGATCTGACCCTGTTCGCCAACGGAGAGTTGTCGCCGCATGTCTTCTTTCCTCCAGGCGACGACGCGCGGCCGGATACGCCGGAAGAGACGGAAAAGCCCATTTTTCCTTTTATTATCTATGATTTTTCCGTCAGCAACGGCACCCTGACTTTCCGCGACCAGATCCGCAACGCAACGCATGTTGCGGAAAACATCAATCTGTCCGTGCCCTTCGCTTCCACCCTGGCGGCGGACAAAGATGTGGCGGTTCATCCGCAGTTGAACGCCACCATGAACGGCAGGGATTTGATTTTTATCGGCGAGACGCGTCCTTTTTCCAACAGCTTGCGCACGGAATTCACCCTGACGGCCGACAAGATGGAATTGCCGCAGTTTCGCGACTACATAACGCCGTACACCATTTTGAACCTGAAGAGCGGCACTTTGTTTACGGCCCTGAAGCTGCGTCTGGAACGCGAGGTGGACAAGCCTTTGGAGTTTGCCCTGGCCGGCACGGTGGAAATAGCCGATCTCGAACTGACCGGACCCCAGGGCACGGTGTTCAAAACCGCCCGCGCGGGCGTGGATATGGAAAACGTGCTGATCGGACCGCGCCGTGTTGTGATCAACGACGTTTTTCTGGATTCTCCGGCGATCACGGCGCGGCGTCTGGCGGACGGAATTGTTGACTGGCAGAAATTTTTCACGCCGCCCAAAGACGATCCCGTTGTAAAGCGACCGGTGGAACTGACCGCCGGTTCCGGCGCGGCCGTGCGGCCGGGCAACGCCACCGGGCTTGCCGCGCGACCGGCCAACGGTACAGGCGTCAGTGCGGCGAAACCTGCCGCCGCCGCGTTGGCCGCCCGGAGCAACGCAACAAGCGGGGCGGGCAACGGCACGTCGTCCGCGGGGGCCGCTCCCATTGCAGGGGCCTTGCCTCCGGCGGCTCCGGGGGGCGCGCCCCCGCCGCTGGCGCTGATTGTGGCCAAAGCCAGAATCGCCGACGGTTCCGTGACCTGGCACGACGCCTCTGTGCCGGGCTTTGCGCCGTACACGCTTCCCAAAATCCAAGTGACCTTTTCGGACGTGAGCTCCGAAGGCGAGGGCAGGGCGGACTTCAGTCTGGAATTCGGCGAGGGCGCGGCCAGGTTCGCGGCCAAAGGCAAGGCTTCGGTCAACCCCATGCGGGTCGAGGGCAACGTGGACATGGAGCACATGCCG